>CAZBFA010000107.1:0-3224 GCA_964491045.1 Candidatus Woesearchaeota archaeon | reverse complement strand
GCAGAAAGCTCTTGAAGTAAACCAAAGAAAGGTAATGCGGGATATAAAGGAGAGGTCTTTCAAGATGCAAATCCCAAAGATAAAGATTGACATCTCTGCCCTGATAAAAAGCATGTATGAAAAGATACTTGAGTTCTTCAAGCGAGGAGAAGAGGTAACGTTCACAAAATTAACGCCAAGTGAAAAAAAAGAGGACAAAGTCTATACATTCATTCCTTTATTGCATTTGGACAATCAGGGCAAGATAGACCTTAGCCAGGAAAAGCCATTCAGCGAGATTAACGTTCGCAAAGTGTGATTTCTCATTTCAGAGCTGAAGTTCTAATTTTTCTTGTAGATAAATATAAATATGAAATAAACACTGTAATCTTATGCCAGAATACTATAATGCAGAGCCGTACAAGAGCGTGTTTGACTCAAAATTCTACGTGCCGGCAGGCTCTTTGGCAAGCGCAACAAGCGTTCAGACAGCAAATCAATTAGCCGAGGTAAATGCAAGGCTCAATGCCGGTGTCTATGGAGTTGACCTTTCTTTGATAGACACAAATGTGGCAAACATGATACCAAAGCAGCATTTTGAAGAGATAAGGCGGCTGGCAAAATTAAGCAATGCCTCTGCTTCAATGCACGGTCCCATAATAGACTTGGCTGGCTTTGCGCAGGAGAAATATGATGAGCTTCAAAGAAAGCATTCAGAAATTCAGATGAATGACATGGTTGAAAAAGCGCATATGCTGAATCCAGAAGGAAATACTCCTGTAAATTTTCATGTCAACACCCAAATGGTCGGTGAAGCAAGAAGAAAATTGGATGAAAAAGAGATTGCAGAGCTGAACAATCCGGACATTCTCAGGCAGATGCATCCAAAAGAGCGCGAGGCAATAAAGCGGGGGGAAATTATAGAAATGGTTGGCGTGGTTGACCAGGACACTGGCAAAATAAACATATTGAAGCATGAGATAAAAGAAACACCGACCGGAAAGCAGGTATATTCGCCTTATAATAGGATTGAAATGCTAAACAGGACAGAATGGGACCAAGAAAGGCTGAGAATGTTTGAACTGGAAAAAAGAAAAGAGGAAGTAAGGCGCTGGCTTGAGGCCGAAAAAAGTGACCCGACATTCCGGCAGCTGATGCTTGGCCATGAACAAAAGAGCCTAACGCCGGAAGATGAGCAAGACCGCATCAAGAAGATTGAAAAGATAAACATGATGGAATCACATATAAGTGAAATAAACAGCAACGTAAACACTGCATTGCACGACCTTTATCATAAAGCAGAGAAATATAGCGCTGAAAAAGAGCCTTTTAAAGAATTTAAAGATCATATGAAGGGCTATAAAAAAGAAGAGATTCGTCTTGTCATGGAGCATAAAAAAGCTCAATTGGCTGGAAACAAAAAAGCAAAAGATGAGATTGAACAACAATTTGCCATGGTTGAAGAGGATAAGAGAAATAAAGAAATGGGGTTCATAAGCAATTTAGATGCCCCGAAAGTCTGGGTTTCATCCAATGATTATGCATTGGGCAAGACAGCCGAGACCTTGGCAAATACAACTGCAGAAGCCTACAAGAAATTTGGAAAAACTTCCCCGATTATAACATTGGAAAATTACCAGCAGGACCTGACATTGGGGAATGCAGAAGAAATGAGAAATGCAATAGAAAAGAGCAGGGAGCTTCTTGCAAAAAAACTGATGGCAGAAAATAAAATGGACAAGAGAGAGGCAAATGAAACAGCTGAAAAGCTCATCGGCGTTACGTGGGATGTGGGCCACATAAACCTGCTTAGAAAAAAAGGGTATACTGAAGAGGAAATATTGAGGCAGACAAAGATAATGGCGCCATTAATAAAGCAGGTTCATATAACTGACAATTTTGGCTTTACAGATGCCCATTTGCCTGCCGGGATGGGCAATGTTCCAATAGCCCAGCAGCTTGACATTTTAAAAAAGGCAAAATTCGGGTTTGACCGCGGCAGATTGATAGTTGAGGGTGGTGAATTTGTCCAGCAGTTCAAGGAAAACCCCCACATTTACACATTGTCTGCATTTCACTCCCCATTATACAGCATGAAGGCAGAGCCGTCGTGGTATCAGACATGGAATGTTCAGGGCGCTTATGGGTCTGGCTTGGGCAACATCTATCCAGAAGAGCACTTTAAGCTTTATGGAACAAGCTTTTCCAGCCTGCCCAGGGAGCTTGGCGGCCAGGCATCTAGCGACAGATCAAGGTTTGCTGGAACGCCTAATGAGTAAAACCACAAACTATATAATGCAGAATATTGATTAAAATCATTGCAAAGAGGTGTAGTGCTTGATAAAAACCCTTAACAAAAGAGATTATGATATTGCTTATGATTTTGCCATAAAGGCATACAAGAAATTTGACAAGGTTGTTAAATCAATAGTGCTGTTTGGCTCCACTTCTAAAGGCAAGGAAAAGGAAACAAGCGACATTGACATAATAATAATCATTGATGACTGTTCTGTAAAATGGGATGACGAGCTTATTGCATGGTACAGGGAAGAGCTTGGCAAATTAGTTGCCTCATTGAAATACCCAAAAAAACTGCACATAAATACAGTGACTCTTTCTGTTTTCTACGACCAGATGCTTCGCGGCGAGCCGGTAATAATCAATGTGATCAGATATGGCATTTCCCTGATTGATTTTGGCGGCTTTTTCAATCCATTAAAAGTTTTGCTTGCTCAAGGAAGAATCAGGCCCACTCCAGAAGCGATATACAACACATTGAACCGGGCCCCTGTGCATTTGTCAAGGGCAAGATTTTCTCTGCTTGCTGCTGTTGAAGCATTTTACTGGGCCATGGTTGATTCATCCCATGCAGCATTGATGGCTGCAGGCAAGACGCCCCCGAGCCCTGAAAATATAGGAGCCATGCTGAAAGAGCATTTTGTAAAAAAAGGCATGCTCAGCCAGAAGTTTGTTGACTGGTATAATGAGATATATGCATTAGCGCATTATGTAAGCCATGGTGAGATAGTTAACATAACGAGCAAGGAAATTGGCATGCTTCGCGAGCATTCAGATCAGTTTGTTGGTGAGATGGCTTCCCTGACAAAAAAATTAATAGAATAAACAATGATAACTGCTGAATGTAAAACTTAAAGCTCGCGACCACCACCCATCACAGATGGGTGGCATCCTCGCCCTTCGGGCTCGGGTCGCTCGCTAATATGCATTGAGCCTTGTTTGGTTCA
>CAZBFA010000106.1:0-3280 GCA_964491045.1 Candidatus Woesearchaeota archaeon | reverse complement strand
CAAGTGTTATGTTGTCTGCATTAATATATCCTTCCGGGCTAACCAGCTCCTTTGCTCTTTCATATATCCCTGATTTAATTTTTATCCTTTCCTTGTCAGCCTCAGTAAGCCGAGTGGCGCCGTTGCTGATATTTCCAGAATAATTTAAATTGATTGCGCCAAGCCTTTCAACTTCAATGTCATGATTAGCCAAGAGTGCATCAGCTTTTGGCTTTGTGCTTTCAAAATAGAATATTAACGCCGCTATCGTAATTAATGCAACAGCCAAGAGCACAGGCCTATTATTCATTTTTTAATGACAGGGATGCGAGGTAAGTTAAAAAACCAGGTATCAAAGGCAAAACACACGGGCTTAAAAATGACACCAAGCCAGCAAAAAATGCTATCGCTAAATTTATGATATTTAAAGCCATTATATTGACACCGCCAACCGATACAGCCACAGAATCAAAAAGGTTTGCAACAATCCCTAAATTTGCAACCCTGCTAAGTTGATTCACAAAAACAAGAATTCCAATAAGCACGAGAAGTATCCCAAAAAATACCTGCATATATCTTATCCACTTTCCCATTTTGTTAATTAACTTCTGCGCCTTGTCTGTAAATAAACCCACCAGCAAAAAAGGCATGCCAAGCCCAAATGTGTAAGCCGCCAATAAGAGAAATGCACTTGTCGGCTTTGTTGCAGCGAGCGCCAAAATTGATCCAAGCGCTGCAGAAACGCAGGGCGTCCAGCCCACTGCAAAAGCAGCCCCAAATACAAAAGAAGTTGCATATGCTGATTTAAAATTATGTTTTACTTTTAATTTATGCTCTCTCTCAAGAAATTTTGGTTTGATTAGCCCCGTAATGTAAAGCCCAAAAAGGATTATGATTATGCCGCCAATCCTTCCAAGCCAGTTTTGTGCAGTATAGCCAACATTTGACAACACTGTCTGCAGCAAAATACCTACCAGAGAGAATATCAATGAAAAACCCAGGACAAAAAATATGCTGCACTTAAAAGTTTTAGATTTAAATCCAGCCATTTTATAAGACCTTTCTAATTTCCTCTATATATCTGTCTTTGTTCCACGAATCAGGGGCTTTCAAAACCTCTTTGCCGTCTTTTATTATCACCTTTGTATGCTGGTATGTGATTCCATGCTCCCTAGCCAACTCTTCTTCAAACTCATCCACATAAGAATCCCTATAATTTACGCGAAAGCCGATGACATTACCGTAATCCATAGCATCAAAAGCGCCGTAAATTTCAGGCTGCTCTCTCTTGCATATTGGGCACCAGCTCGCATAAAAATATAGTAGTATGATCTTGTTTTCAGAAATTGCCTTGTCATAGTGTTCCTTGCTGAATTCTAAGTAAGGTGTTGTTGTTCCAGCAAGAAGCTCGCCAGCATCACTGCTAATAGCACTCACTTCCAGGCCATCGGCATCTTCTAACTGTTGCCTCTCCATTCCAACTTTGCTTTTCTCCTCTTGATATGTGCAGCCGTATAATATAACAAGAAGGAATACCGCCAGCAACAGCTTTTTTATCAGTGCCACAAAATGAAGAATGTTAAATCTTATTTAAATGTTTCTAATGCAAAAGTTATTTAAGCCAATGAAACAAATTATTATTATGAAGCATTCAATAAAAACAGGCTTTAGCTTTGGCATAACATCCGGCATAATAACAACTCTTGGCCTGATTGTCGGCCTGAATTCTGGAACACACTCAAAAATAGTTATCATCGGGGGGATATTGACAATTGCAATAGCAGATGCATTTTCCGACGCATTAGGCATTCACGTATCTGAGGAATCTGAAGCAAAGCACACCACAAGAGAGATATGGGAATCAACAATCGCGACGTTTATATCAAAATTTATTTTTGCGCTGACATTTGTCATGCCTATTCTGCTGCTTCAGCTTTCAACAGCAATTATAGTGAGCATAATCTGGGGATTAACTTTGCTAAGCATTTTTAACTGCTATATTGCCAAGGCAGAGAAGATAAAGCCATCAAAGGTCATATTTGAACACTTGTTTATTGCGCTAGTCGTTATAGTTATAACATACTTCATTGGTGATCTGATAAGATTGGTTCTCAATTAGTTTCTATGCTAATCTGATTAAAACCAAAAGAAAAAAAGAAAAAAGCTTATCGCTTCTTCTTTGCGCTGACAACCAGCCAGTATATTGCTGCTATTATTAATGCTATGACCAGCAGGTATGTTATCCAGCCGAAAAACATCATGCCGCCGCCATAACCGCCCATCATGGCTGTTCCGCACGAACCAAAATCAGCAGCCGCAACGCCGACAAAAGCCAGCAAAGCTGCAATCAAAGACACAATATTAAAGCCCAATTTCTTCATTTTTTTGCCTCCTTTTTTTGATGAAATTATATTCTTTAATATGTATAATGCATCCTATTAAAGCTTTTGGTGAATTTTTTATTCTTTTAGAACGACATCATGCCATGAGCTTTTTTGTAAACATCATATACTGTAAAAATCGTGCCAGTTGCCTTTTCCTGTGTTTTTTTCTTCACAACAGCATCAAAATAAGATTCCTGGCCCCGCCATATGCCTTTTAATGGCTTGAAAATTTCCTTGAAGCCAGATGTTAAAAGAGTTATCGGCCCGGGCTCTCCCCAGCCTTCTTCCTTTCCCTCTTCATCTTTTTTTTCTTTTGCAGCATAAAACTCAAGGTCTTCTTTAATGGCGCCCAAGGAGGCATCAATCATGTCAGTCACCAGTTTGTAAGTTTCATCCTCCTCGCTTTTCTTTATTTCCTCAAGCTCATTCTTTGAAAGCCCATAAGCCTTGAAGAATATGTCAACCTTGCCGCCCTGCCTGTACTGGTATCCCTGGGCTGTGCTTACTGAATGAGGTACAGACCTGAATTTGAACAAGACAACAAGGTACTGGTTATATTCATCATTGACTTTTGCATTTTCAGGCAGCTCGTTGTCATCAATGAGGCTTTGCACATTTATTGTTTTTTTCCCGGCCAGCTCAAGCTCAATCTCCATGTTGTTGAATACAGAAACCAGATTGGGAGAGGCCATTTCAGAAACCTTCATGTCTAATTTTTTTGCAGCAAGCAGGTAAGGCTTTGTCCATTCTGCATATAATTTTAATGATGCATATTGTGATTTTAAATAGGCCTTTTCAATGGCATACCTGTTTCTTAATTCCTTCTCGCTGTATTCTTTCCATTTGAAATACTCAGATAGCTTTATCTTCAAAACCCTCCTTACCCTTTCATTCAGGTCAGGCCCGCCCTGCTCAAC
>CAZBFA010000105.1:0-3305 GCA_964491045.1 Candidatus Woesearchaeota archaeon | reverse complement strand
ACAGTATCTCCGAATGATTAGATTTAACCTGTTTCTCACATATAATTCCTAATAATTAAATTGTTTTTCTGCCCAAAAAAATCATCAAAATCGGCCGATAAAAGCTCGAGTGTTCCCAGTGTTCTTCAAGCTTTCTTGAAAGATTTTCTTGGATGAAGAACAAGGTCTTTATTGACCTTGTGTATTTCGATTAGAAATTCCTTGAAGCTCACCTCTTCCTTTTTATGAAAACACATCCAAAGTGTCTGCAGCAATTGTTCAAACATAAAAATAAAATATCTTATTTTCATCTCTTTTGATTTGCATTTGATCATGGCCTCGTCCTGCACTCTGAACTGCGTTTCTATCCTCCACCTTTTTCTATAAGTCTTGATTATTCCATCAAGATTTATTTCATCAAGATTTGTTGCAAATACCCAGTCTATTTCAGTGTTCAATCTTTTCGAGAATATGCCTTTTAGAAATGCAAGTTTGGATTCAAATTCGCATACAGTTTTATTAATATTAAGTTCATATGTGTGATTAATAACTTTCTTTTCATCTTTTTGCATCATAGCTAATTCTTCTGTGACATAACTTTCATCTCGCTTTACAGCAAGAATAAGATAAGGCAGATTTAATTTGTTTAAGTCATACATCAATTCTTTTGCATAAAATCCTCTGTCAAAAAGAATGAGGGAAATATTGCCTATATAGGGCTGTATAAGTTTTATGCAGTAATTTACTGCATAACTCATATTATGGCCTATTTGGATAGGGATGCTGATTAAGGGTATTTTTTCTGGAATATCATCAGATATTAAACTGCAGGTTAAAAATTTGAATGTTCCTGTAATTGCCTCTCCTTTTTTCCATCCATGAATATCCAAGCCTTGCACTTCACCATAAAAATCTTCATTTGTATAATCAAATGCAAGCATTTGATTGGATTTCCAATCAATTCTCTGTGAAATTCTTTTTATGACCTCTGCATAAGCATGCGTTGTCATTTCACTCATGCTTTCTTTGGCATGAAGATAAATAGTGTCTGATTTATTCCCAACAGTTTCAATATATGTGTTGTATGCTGCTGCATCCAATAATGATTCTGATAATTCAAACCCTGTTAGCTCATGGGTCGTTCTTGATAAGCCCAAACTATTGTCAATAAAATGGCGCAACATTGCAATAGTTTTTGCAAGTTTATCTCTGTTTATCATTTAGAAACACCAGATAAACTTTTTTCCCTAAATATTCTTTCGGGCAGCTTACTTTGGCGCTGGTTCCAAAAGGAGTAACTTCCCTAATTATAAATCCATTGATGTCTTCTAGAACTAATTTGGTTTTGCTAATAATTTGAACCTTTTTCATAAGATATCTAATAGATATCTTAAGTTTATATACTTTTTGGTTTTACAAAAACTTTGAAAAAGCTATAGTAGTAGACTTCACTTAAGAGTAATCAACTTAGTTCGGAGATACTGATAGTATCCGTTTAGCTTGCTATAGAAATCTATTTAAACATCTTTCTTTTATTTTACTTCATGCTTTATGAAACATTCAAAAAGAGCTGGAAAGATATTGATTTCAGGCTGTTCATTCCAGTAATCCTGCTTAATGTGGCCAATATAATATTGTTTCTTTTGTTTTTTGCTTTTAATGGGATTTTAAGCGCAAATGACATATTAATGCAGTCTTTTGAGCCGCTTAAAACACTGACTGCAGCTGAATTTTTAGGATTGCTGAGAAGCGCAAAATTTGTTGTGTCTGGAATAATATTTTTAATTCTATCTTTCATAATCAGCTCCAGCTTTATTGCAATGAAGTTTGCAATGACATCTTCAATTGTAAAAAGGAAAAAACTTTCAACAAAAGAAATGCTTGATCATGGATTAAGTGATTTGTTCAAGGTAATGTCATTAAGGGCAATTGTGTTCGCACTTATTTTTGTTATGGGCATTGTTGTGCTGCTGGCAGCAATGATGATATCAGCATTCAATGCAAGCCTCGCCGGAGTCTTGATGGTGGCGCTTGCCCTGATTGTATCAATAATATTTGGCCTTGGCTTGTTATTTAGGTATGCAATAATGTTCATGCTTGAAACAAGCCCCGTAAATGCTGTAAAAAAATCTTTTAATTATGTTTTCTCTCATGCAGGAATTGTCATCATCATGGTTCTGCTGATGTTCCTTGTTGGCTTTATTCCCGTGATACTGATGCAATGGCTTTTAACTCTGAGCACTGCCGGTTTCTTTGCCGGATTGATGACTCTATTGGGCATTGCTTACAGCCTCGTGATAGATATCTGGTCAGCCTTGTTTATATTCAATGTGTATAATTCAGACAAGAATATTCATTAAATCTTCTGCTATCACTGCATTCTTGAATATTGCTTTGGCTTCTTTAAGAAGTGAATCTGTTTTTTTATACCTCTGGCTGAAATGGGTCAGTGCAAGCTTCTTTACACCTGCATCTTTTGCTATCTTTGCTGCCTGGGCTGCTGTAAGATGCATGTATGCAGATGCCTTTTCTTCAAATTCCCCTCCCAGCGTAGCTTCACATATCAAGAGATCAGAATTTTTTACATTCTTCATGATATTCTTGCACAGCCTGCTGTCAAGGACAATGCTTAATATTTTTCCCTTCCTGACTGTTGTTGCATTCTTTGCAAGTATCTTCTTGCTGCTCCATGTTATGTCTTTCCCTTCCTGAAGATCCTTGAGGATTGGATTTTGTTTCAATCCAAATTTTTTCAGGTAGTCCAGATTTATGTTCCTCTTGTCTTTTTCGATTATTGAATAGCCCAGGCATCTTGCTGTATGCTCCAGATTAAATGCATTTATCAAATAATCATCATTTTCAAATATCACTCCATCGTTCTTTATTTCAACAACTCTGATATTTGCCTTGTCCAAAGGAACATAGCTTGAAAGCAAGATGTCAAGATATCTTTTTGATCCAATTGGGCCGTAAAGCTCAAGATGCTTTTCCGGAGCGAATTTAGCCAAGGTTGTTAAAAAACCAGGCAGTCCAAAAACGTGGTCGCCATGCCAGTGTGTTATCAGTATTTTTGTGACCTTTGCTGGCGAGATGCCGGCATACCTGAATTGCTTTTGGGTGCCTTCGCCGCAATCAACAAGCAGGCCTTCGTTCTTGTACCTGACTAATATGCCTGTTGCATTCCTTTCTATGGTTGGAACCATAGAGCCAGTGCCCAAAAATGTGACTTCCATGGCAATATCAAACTGCAAGGTTTTTTAAACGTTTCTGGGCAAGAAAACTCAGAACTTCAGTTCTGAGATGAATTGCATCAAAGGCCTTCCAGA
>CAZBFA010000104.1:0-3349 GCA_964491045.1 Candidatus Woesearchaeota archaeon | reverse complement strand
CCTTTTACATGGATGAAGCATTCTTAATAAAAAAATTATATAACTTTTCAAGAAACAGGCTTACATCAGAAAAAAAATCAAAAAAACTATACTTGAACTCCACAAGTTTTTTTCAGCATCTCAATCCAGAGATTAGCGAAAGCAAGATAATAGAGAACTTGATCATTATAGAAACGAACGCAAAGTTTTTTTGGCGAACTCCTTTTAAGGATGAAGTGGATGTTGTCTTGGAGGATTTTAACAATAAAAAAATATACCCTATTGAAGTAAAGCAAAGCGAAGCAATCTCCAATAAAGACATGGCGCCATTATTGAAATTTTGTGCGGAATTTAAGCTTGATGAAGCCATGATAATCACAAAAAATCTGGAAGATAAGAAAATATTATTAAAAGACGGCAAAAAAATCAAGATAAGGCTCATGCCAGCATGGAAGTTCTTGCTGGATTATTTTTGAAGATAGGGCATCCAATTTACATTGGCAAAACAATATACAAGGCTGAATTGGCTTTGAAAAACAAGCTTAAGGCTTTGTCATTCTGGAAAAATGGCAAAGAAAATAGGCATAGTTCATGAGGGGGCATAATCTTTTCTCAGTACTTTACTTCTATGGGCATTTCAGAAGATTTTAAAGTAATAAGGGATTTATGGGGAAATTCAATAAGAAAGAGGGCTTGATGCTGACTAAGAATGAAGAATAAAGATGATTCCTTTCTGGAAATGGCTGCTTGAAAAATGATTATTGTTTGTAATTGATTCAGAAAAGATAGTGCTATGCCATAAGAATCAACACCTTTGTGAACCGCCTCCATAGAAATAACCACCAAAGCAGGCACTAGGGCAGCTTGTTCCGCAGCCAATAATGCGATAATCTATTCCACCACAATTAGGGGACCTGCATAATATCCCGTATGGCTGTCCATTTGCATCACAGCAAGGGCACTTATCCACGCCTGTTGAATCAACGCAACATGTGCTTTGCTGGTTTGTTTGTCCCTGTGGGCATTTTCTTGGTGGTGTTTTGCATTTTCCTGGTTCCCCATAATCGTCTTTTGGGCAATAACAGCTGCTTCGTACAGCTTTGCCTATCTGGTTAATTGTTTGTTTTAGATCAGTTCTAATACCGCACTTTGTTTTTGAAGGGCTTGTACAGTCTTTTACAATGTAGACATATTGATTAGTTGCGACTATTCCGCAGCACTCATTTGGTGCAACATTATCACAGTTTGTGGGTGGCGGTGTATCATTGGGGTCTGGTTTGCATACACCATTTGCACATCCAAATTTACACGGCTTGCCAACCGGTGCCATACAACAGGCTTTGCATTTTGTTCCAAACACGGCACTAAGTTCATCATCACATTCCTGATATTTGCCCGCATATTCTTTGTCTCCCTTTGTGAAACATGTTCGTGTTGTTTGGCTTAAACACGTCTTAAGTTGGTTGCTACACTCTTCTTTAGGTAAACAATTGCTCTTAAGTTCATCTAGTGGATTACTCATTGGGCGGATGCATGTTCCTTCACATGTTACTCCGCTGCTCCCACCACATTTTGTTCGTGAGCCACCACCTGCGCCACCTTTTTGATTTTCCGGGGCAGTTAAGTGAACAAGAGTATAATTATCTATTACTTCAACAGTATAATTATCATACTCTGATTCAAAAATCCTGTCGCCATCGCTGTCATGTTTAATCTTGAAGTTTGATAGGTCATACTCATCATTCTTTATCGGTATGTACCACTCAACATCTATTGGCATTCTTAGATTGGGGCATAATGTTCTGTCAACATCAAAATAACCTTCATAAATCTTTACACATTCATCATATATATTTGTATCATCTAAGTTTAATCCTTCTGGGAAAGTGATAACCCCAAATTTATTGTAGACTTTTCTGCCATCAGGATCAATCATTGTTGCATCTCTGCACCCTGTCTTTCCAATGCCCTTTTCAAAGCTGATGCCAGGAGAAGGTTCTATTGTGGCAGCATAACAAATTTCATTTGATAAATCACAATTAGGTCCTTCATCAACCCAAGTTATAGAGCCATTTGGATAAACTCCACATCTTTCTGGCTGATTATATTTTGTATCCCAATATCCAGTATTCCAAGCACACCTAACATAACCTAATGAACAAACTTCAGAGCATCTATCATCGATCTCACCATTGCAATTCTGGTCTATTCTATCACCACATAGTTCAGGAGCATTTAGGTGTATACTATTGTCATTATCATCACAATCTCTTTTGGTTACCTTGTAAATGTCCAGTATTTCTTGTGATGTCAGGGCTCTGTTGTATATCAAAGCTTCATCAATAATACCTGTGAAAGAAGCCTTATGTTCATAATTATCTCCGCCGCCAATTTTTAATGGTTCATTGTCCGCGCTGTAATATAATGTCTTGCCGGGGTAACTTGCACTCTTTTTCAAAACACCATTGTAATAAAGATTTACATTGGTTCCATCATATGTTGCAGCAATGTGCTGCCATTCTCCGATTTTTAGTTCAGGAATTTCTTCATTATTGCGAACCTCAACGTTAAAAGAAGTGCTATCTGTAAACTTGCCTTTGAATGAAATATACTGGTATCCTATTTCTAAAGAATAGCTGGCGCCCCAGCAGTAATATGCATTATAAGGCCCATTCTTGATGCATTTCCAAAATATGCCATTTCCGAATGCGCTTAAACCGCTTGGTTTTACCCATGCAGCCAGTGTTATTCTTGAACTTGGGCTTATGCTTGCTGAATGGGGGATATTGATATACTCTATAGAAGTATCGCTTCCGTTAAAGTAATAAGCTCCGCCGATGGCCCCACCAGTAGAGTCAACTATTCCGACTCTGCTGCCATTATTCTTGCTGCTAGAAGAGTCAAGAATTTGCTGCCCTGGGGCTTCTTCTAAATGCATCTTAAGCACATTTCCTAGAGAAGGAACATCTTCAATGCCTGCTATTGCAGAGCAAACACCGTCTCCATCGGCATCAACACAGCTGCCATAAGGCAAACAATTGTCATCAACAACACCATCGCAATCATCATCTTTGCTGTTGCATACTTCAATAGCGCCAGGTTTTATGTAAGAGCTAGTATCATCACAGTCTTTTAAACATGGTGGCGGTGTAATAACAACCTCCACCCAAGAGCCAAATGTTGCAGAGCTAAAAACGCATTTCTTGTTTCCGATGACTTGATTATTAGCTGCAGTAATCATCCCGATCTGCGTCCAAGTTTCATCTGGGTCGCAGCTGTAAAACTTGTTGGTATTGCAGAAGAATCTAGCTCCTCCGCTTGGTTGCACGCAATCTGCACCGGAAACTTGGTATCTGAAGCTTCCTTCTTT
>CAZBFA010000103.1:0-3364 GCA_964491045.1 Candidatus Woesearchaeota archaeon | reverse complement strand
TAAACAATCTTGCTGCAAGCGAGCTGATACACCTGCTGCCGGCAAAATTATCAAATGCGCAGATGGCATTATTATACTCTGCATTAAAAAACCTTAACAAGATAGATTTTGATGAGTTGATAATAAACCTTGAGATCGAAGACAGCAATGTCAAATTCATCATCATCAACATTATCGAGTACATCAAGAGGCTTGGCTTGTTTTCAAATACGCCAACTGAATTAAAAGCCATGCTCAAGCCGGGACGGGCGACATTAATCAACTTGCAGGGCATACCTGATGAGATAAAGGAAATTGTTGTCTACAAGCTAACAAAAGACCTATTCGAAGAGAGAAAAAGAAACAACATCCCGCCATTTTTCTTTGTAGTTGAAGAGGCGCAGAACTTTATTCCAGAACGAAATTTTGGAGAGACGAAATGCTCACCCATATTGAGGCAGGTTGTTGCAGAGGGCAGGAAATTCGGAATAAGCGTTGGCGTGATATCGCAAAGGCCAAGCAGGATAGACAAGAACGTGATAGCAAACGCATCAACCCAGATAATATTAAAGGTGACAAACCCAAATGATGTACGGGCAATTGTCAGCTCTGTGGAAGGCATAACATCAGAGACAGAAAAAGAGATTGTAAATATGCCAGTGGGCACAGCCATGATAACTGGTCTGGCAGACATGCCTTTATTCGTGGACATCAGGCCAAGAAAGTCCATGCATGGCGGGAAAACAATTCTGTTAGTTGATGAATCGCCAGATGTTGAACCTGCAAATGACAATGCTAGCGAGCTTTTATGCATAATAAAACCAAGACATTCTGCGAAAGATGCTGCCCTCATGAAAGGCGCAGAAGTCAAAACAACACTAATCCCGTGCACATTCCTTGAATGCAAGCAGAACAACAATGATTTTTGCCTTTTGATAAACCTTAATTCAAATGAGTTCATTGCAAATGCGGATTCTTATAAAGGAACGCCTGTAAACATGAGCGAGCTCAAGCTGTCGCCGCTGCACACAAAAATATTCAATACTGCCTTAAAACTAAATGAATTCAAGGCAACAGACCTGTTTGCAAAATCCGGACTGATGTTTTCTGAAGTTTATGACGGCATGAACTCGCTTGTGAACAAAGGAATCTTCTTAAAAGTTGGCGACAGGTATAAATTAAACGAACAGCTATCATTGTCAAACAATCTTGCCAGCCATGCATTATATGCTGACGTTCGCTATGAAAACATAAAATATGACAGCAAACTTGATGCCCTGTATGAAAAGAACAAAATCATTGATTTCCTTGGCAAGTTTTTAGAAGTTAAAAATCACAAGGATTGTTTTCTTGTCAGGTATGAATAGCTCCCAAATGGCATCGTTAAGCTTTTAAAATACAAAATCATCAAAAGATTATGAAAAAGAGAGGGATAGTTGGCATTCTAGTTTTATTATTAGCAATAATCTTAGTTGGATGCGCAAAACAACAGTCAGTAATAGAGCCGTTTAATGTAAAATGCTCCCAGCTAAATGGGTTTATGTGCACAGGAGATGAGGCCTGCAATGGCCAATTATTGCGCGTTATTGACAGTGATAAATGCTGCAGCATCAAGTGCGAAGCAAAAGCAGATGTTGGTGCAGAAGTGCCAAAATTTGACTTCGGAAAAGTTAATGACAATCTTGGGAGCCTGCAATGAAAGGGATTTTCTTGATTTTTCTGATAATGCTGATGCTTGCGACAGTTGTGCATGCAGAAAGCAATCTTGATTTGCAGCTCGAAGTAAGGTTTGCCAATCTGGAAAGGATAGCCAGGCCGCTCGAGATTACAATGGATGCCATGGCTTCTTACATTGGAGAGATAAATGGGGATGCATCTAAAATGCAGGAATTAAAATTGACATTCTTGCAGAGAAAATCTGACTTAAGAAATGCGAAAACACATCCTGACCTTGATGCAAAAGTACAGGCTGCTGCCGCAGTCATTGGGGAATTTTCAAATGAATACAAAACGCAGTTTAACGCAAATAAAGGAAATGCGCTTGTTGCGCTTAAAAGAATAGGTGATGCATGGAAGGCAGCAAAGCCGGAATTTGACCAGATGACAGACAATTATTGGCAGATAAGAAAAGATAATGTGCTGAAGATATTTGACAATGATGTTGCTGGCGGGCAAAAACTGGTTGATGTTTTAAAAAATCATCCTAATAAACAAATGTTACAGGCAAAGCTGGACGAAATAAAGAACAAAAGAAGCGAACTTGAATCTGCATTAAGCTCAAGAAATGACATTCTGATATTCAATGTTCAAACTCAAATAGGATTATTAGCGCAGGAATTTGGCAATCTTGTTGCTGGAAAAAGCTAATTAAGCAACATTCTTAGGGTATAAATCTGGCTCCATGAAGACCTTTGAATTTTTAACAGCAAGGCCTTTTTCTGCCTTCAGCATTTCATCAGAAGTCATGGCTGCATAACCCAGGCAGATTAGCTCATTTTTCAGCGTTAAAACAGCAACCATGTCATTTGCATTTATACTAGACTCTAATTTTGAAATGCCGCTTGCATATAACTGGGATCCATGGCACAAATTGTTCACAGTGGAATCAAAAACATAGACTTTTGCCAAGTGTGATATTGCATTCTCTGCCGGCTTCAATAATTTTCTTAATTCCCTGTCATCCCCTTCCAAATAAAGAGCATATGCATCTTTCACATCAGTCAAGGAGTGCCATTCTTTGTCTGTAAATGGGCCTGCTTTTGTTCTTACAAGCTGGTGCATGTGAGCATTGGTTCCAAGAGCCTTGCCAAAATCAAAGCATATTTTTCTCACATATGTTCCTGCCTGGCAGCCCATCCTGAACAGAACATCCTGATTTTTTATTTCCAAGATTTCAAAATAATAAACATCCCTCTTTCTTAGCTGCCTTTTGACTGCCGATTTTATTGGCGGCATTTGTGTGATCTTGCCAATGAATTTTTTTGCAGTTTCCCTTATCATTGCTTCTTCTACTGACTTGTGGATGTGCATTATGCAAACGTATTCCTTGCCTGCTTTCAGCAACGTCTGCATTATTCTTGTAGACTTGCCAACGCCAATAGGAAGAACACCCGTTACTTTTGGATCGAGGCTTCCACCATGACCTGCTTTTTTGACTTTCAATATTTTTTTTACATAATCTGCGGTCTGATGTGAGGTTGGACCTTCCGGCTTGTTCAAGCAGATTACGCAGGTAGTCAGCAATTCTGCGATTGCCCTACCTTCTGGACTCTTGCCATAATCTGGATTGGTAGAAGATTCTTTCTTAATGAGTATTTTCCTCTCTATTTGCTCAAATGGCAGTTTCATGCCGTTGCCAAGAAAAAGGCAGTATATAAATGTTAAT
>CAZBFA010000102.1:0-3374 GCA_964491045.1 Candidatus Woesearchaeota archaeon | reverse complement strand
CCGGCCTGGTTATTGAGCTTGGCAAGAATCTTGTTTATATAAGGCTCAAGCGCCCGGTTTGCGCTTCTCTTTCAGACAGGATAACAATATCAAGATTGGTTGGTTCAAGATTCAGGCTTATTGGCTATGGCTTGATGAAGTGAACCCCAAAAGCAAGACCTTGAGTATTCGATAAGATTAAACTTTTGCGCTGCCATTGGAGTCGCCATTATGCCCGTTTCCATTGTGGCTGGTTTCAGAAATAACCCTTGCAATTGTTTTTACCTTGTCAGTCTCGTCAAGCTTCATTATTCTAACGCCTTGCGTGTTCCTGCCGATGATTGACATGTCTGAAACAGGAACTCTTATTATTACCCCATTCTTGCTTATCAGCATTATCTCATCATTGTCCTTTACTGTCTTTATGCCTATGACATCACCGTTTCTTTCAGATGTTTGTATGTTTATCACGCCTTTCCCGCCCCTTCTTATGTGCCTGTATTCCTCTATCTCTGTCCTTTTGCCATAGCCATTCTCAGTCACTGTCAATAGCTTGCCTGATTTCAATGCAACTTCCAGGCCAATTACTTCATCATCCTTGTCAAGCCTTATTCCTATGACGCCAGCAGCATTCCTTCCAACCGGGCTTACATCTGCTTCATTAAATCGCATTGCAAGGCCTTTTTTGGTTGCAAGAATCATGTCCAGATTGCCAGGAGTCAATCTTACTTGCACAAGGTCATCTCCTTCCTTCAGGTTTATTGCAGCTATCCCGCCCTGCCTTGGCCTCGAATATTCTATCAAGGAAGTTTTCTTTAGTATTCCTTTTTTTGTTGCAAAAAGAAGATACAGGTTTTCCTTGAACTCTGCAACTGGCAGCACAGCGCTTATTTTTTCATCTTTTAAATTCAACAGATTGACAATGGCCTTTCCCTTGCTGTATCTTGACGCTTCTGGTATCTGGTAAACCTTAAGCCAATGCACCTTGCCTTTATTTGTGAAAAAAAGCAGCGAGTTATGGTTGCTAGTTATGAACAAATGGCTTACGATATCCTCTTCTTTTGTTGTTGTTGCTATTATCCCCTTTCCGCCCCTTTTCTGCTGCTTGTACAATTCCAAGGAAGTTTGCTTTATGTAGCCTTCATTTGTTATTGTCACAACGACATCTTCCTCATTTATTAAGGATGATTCATCAGCTTCAGGCTCAGAATCGCTTTCTATGATTTCAGTTCTTCTTTCATCGCCAAACCTGTTTTTGATGTCCAATAGCTCATCTTTTATTATTGCATAAATTCTTGGCTCTTTTGAAAGTATGTCTTTTAATTCTTTTACTATTTCAATAAGCTCGTTATGCTCCTTGTTTATCTTGTCCTGCTCCAATGAAGTTAATCTTTGAAGCTTTAAGTCCAATATTGCCTGCGCCTGCATCTCGCTCAAGTCGTAATTAGCAATAAGCCCTTGCCTTGCAACATTTGGATCCTTGGATTTCTTTATCAATGCAACAATAGCATCAATGTTTCTCAGGCATATGATCAATCCATCCAGGATATGCAGCCTATCTTCTGCTTTTTTCAATTCAAATCTTGTTCTTCTTGTGACAATCTCTTTTCTGTGAAGGACATAAGATGATACTGCCTCTTTTAAGTTGAATATCTTTGGCTGGTTGCCTTCCAATGCAAGCATTATGATGCCAAAAGTAGTCTGCAATTGTGAATGCTTGTATAATTGGTTTAATACTGTTTCTGAATTGAAGCTCTTTTTAATCTCTATAACCAGCGACATTCCTCTCTTGTCAGATTCATCGCGTATGTCAGAAATTCCTTCGACAGCCTTGTTGTTTATCAATTCCACAATGCCCTCTATGAGCTGGGTTTTGTTTACCTGGTAAGGAATTTCCAGAACAGTTATTCTCTGGTCTTTTATTTCTACCTTTGACCTCACAATTAATTTTCCTCTTCCTGTCCTGTAAGCAGATTTTATTCCTGCAGTTCCTAGAATAATACCGCCAGTTGGAAAATCCGGGCCTTTGACATGGTTCATCAATTCATCTATGCTTATCTCCTGGTTTTCTATGAATTTGACTATGCCCTCGATTAATTCCATTATGTTATGGGGCGGGATATTTGTTGCCATTCCGACAGCTATCCCGGATGAGCCATTTGCCAATAAATTTGGAAATTTAGACGGAAGAACAACTGGCTCTTTCAAAGAATTATCAAAATTAGGGGCAAGATCAACTGTTTCTTTGTCTATATCCGCAAGCAATTCTTCTGTCAGCTTGTTTAATTTAGCCTCTGTATACCTATAAGCAGCCGCAGAATCGCCGTCAATATTTCCAAAATTACCTTGGCCATCAACTAAAGGATATCGCAATGAAAAATCTTGCGCCATTCTAACCATGGAATCATATACGGCAGCATCTCCATGCGGGTGTAAATTACCGATTACTGCTCCAACAACCTTTGCAGATTTAACAAATTTTGAAGCACTTTTCCAACCATTGTCCCACATTGAAAATAATATTCTTCTGTGAACTGGTTTTAATCCATCCCTAATATCAGGTAGGGCTCTTCCGACAATGACCGACATACTGTAATCTAGATAAGCTTCCTTCATCTGTTCCTGTATTAATTTTTGCTGTATTTCTTCAGGCATTTTATACATCCAAATTCTTTACTTCTTTTGCATGCTTCTCTATGAACGCTTTTCTTGGCTCAACATCTTCGCCCATTAAAATTGAAAATATCTCATCTGCAGCCAATGCATCATCAATTGTTATCTGTTTTAACTTTCTATTTGTAGGATCCAATGTTGTTTCCCAGAGTTGCTCCGGGTTCATCTCTCCAAGGCCCTTATATCGCTGAACAGCAGCATCCTCACCAAAAGACTTTAGTGCACTAACCAATTCATTATCATTATAAAGGTAGGTTGCTTTTTTTCCTTTTGAAAGTTTGTATAATGGCGGTGTTGCCAAGTAAACATAGCCATTTTCTATTAGTGGTCTCATATACCTGTATAAAAAAGTTAATAACAAGCAAGAAATATGCGCACCGTCAACATCGGAATCCGCAGTTATTATAATTTTATGATATCTTAGTTTATTAATGTTAAACTCTTCATTTATGCCGCAGCCCAATGCCAGGATCAATGTTGTAACCTCATTATTTTTGAAAATTTTATCTAATCTTGCTTTTTCAACATTCAGTATTTTTCCTTTTAATGGCAATACTGCCTGAAACTCGCGCGACCTTCCACTTTTGCATGAATTGTGGACAAAAACACCTGATGCCAATGCAAAATTATTTGTGCCCGGAACTTCAATGTCATAAACATCAATTCTTTCATTTAACCTGATTATTTTCTTTATTTTGTGGTTATAAGATTTGATAGCATCC
>CAZBFA010000101.1:0-3380 GCA_964491045.1 Candidatus Woesearchaeota archaeon | reverse complement strand
TCGCTTCCAGGAGAATAGGCATGCTTTATCCAGAAGTCAAATTTGCCCTTTGCAATATCATTGACTGTTTTGTACCAATCTTGGCCGAGCTTGTTGCAGTCATCCAATGCTCCAATTTTTATGCCTGGATCAACAGCCTTCATTGCCTCTGAGAACCTGATTAGATTCTTGGCATAGTCTTCAGCAGTCTTTTTTACAAGCAGATTTCCTTTTTTAAGCCCGCAGTTGAGCTCATTCCCAATTTCATAGTATTTAACTCCATCTGGCTTTAGATATTCAACAAGTTCTGCAGCAGATTTCTCTCCTAATGCGTAATTTACTGTGAACATTGCTTCTGCATTTATATTTTGTGCTGCACTAACATGCTCATCCAGCCCGCCAACAACAATCTGCTTTATTCCGCTTTCAACAGTTTCAGGCCTTTGTTCATATACTCCTATGTAGTTCCGCCAGTTATCATGATTTGCTTGCAAGCCTCCCGGAATCCTGATTATGCTCGGTTTCATCTCTTTGATTATCTCAAAATAAGAGTAGAACTTTTCAATCTGGTTGTTGTAAAAGGTTTTTTTGTCGCCTGTTGGGAAGCTCGGGATGCCAAGCTTCGAATTCTCTATCCACGCATTGTTGCCGTATATCAGCGGGTTTATAGAGCCCTTTGTTTTTGTGCCATCAATAGTTATTTTTGCGCTGAATTGCTCTTTTGAAGGCGTGTAAATATTTATGGCTTTTTGCTCTGCTTTGATCTTTTCAATCTTTATCAAATCACCAGTATAATTCTTGTTTGCCTCTTGCCTTTTTGCTTCTTTTTGCAATAACGGCAAAAGAGAAACAAGCAGCGCAGTGATTATTATAACTGCCAATATGAGATATTTTTTCTGCATAAGGTTTAGATTAGTGCCATGCTTATATATTTATCTGCAAATTTCCTTTCATATGGTACAAGAGGATATTTTATAAGCTTTTTTCAATTGGTTTCAGGCATGAAAATCGCGCACATCAACATGTTTTACTATCCAACTTTTGGCGGGGTGGAGCAGGTCATGCAGGAGCTTGCTGAGCGCCAGGTCAAAGAAGGCCATGAAGTCCATGTATTTTGCTGCGACTCTGACAAGAATAGCAGAATCAAAGAGAAGCACGAGATTCATAATGGCATTCATATCCACCGCTCAAGATACTGGTTCAGGCTTAGCATGTCAACATTCATCTGGCCAGGTTTGTTTCTGCAGCTTCCAAAATATAACTTTGACGTGATTCATTCCCATGTTTCTGGCCACGCCTATGTGCTGATTGCCGGGTTGATTTCAAGGCTAAAAAAATTAAGGCATATTCATACAACCCATTGCCCATGGACAGACAAGTATAGGTCCTGGCTGCTCAAGCCATTTTTGTTCCTTAATAACCTTATTTTTAACAGGGTTGCATTTGCATTGACTGATAAGATTATAGCAATAACTCCGTGGGAAGTGCCAATATTGGAAAAATGGGCTGATAAAAACAAGATTCAGGTTATACCAAATGGCATGGATAAAATATTTTTTAAAAAAATAAAGCCTAATGTTTTCAAGAAAAAATATGGCATTAAAGGAAAGTTGGCATTATTCTTTGGCAGGCTGAACATTACAAAAGGCCCGGACAAGTTTGTTCTCGCTGCAAAAGAAATATTAAAGGAAAGAAAAGATGTTAGTTTTGTGATCCGTGGCCCTGATGAAGGCATGAAAGAAACTGTAAAGCAGCTTATCGGAAATGAAAAGAATATTTTTCTTCTTGATGCAACCAGGGACAAAAAAGAGATTGTTTCAATGTACCAGGCATCAGAAGTCTATGTTTTGCCCAGCTATCGTGAAGGCTTGCCTTTGACGATTTTTGAGGCGTTTGCATCAGGGCTTCCAGTTGTTGCGTCTCCTGTAAATGGCGTGCCTTTTGAAATGAAAGACAAGATAAACGGTTTCTTTGTGGATTACGGTGACATAAACAATTTAAAGGAAAAAATACTCTTGATGTTAGACAACAAGAAATTAGCAAAAAAGATGTCATTAAATAATATCAAGCATGCAAAAAACTATGATTGGGACTTGATTTATCAAAGATACATGAAGGCATATAAATGAAACATATACAAATCACATATGACAGGAATAAATGCATACAATGAAACACATACAAATCAGATACGACAAAAATAAATGCATTGGCGCTGCTTTTTGCGAAGCAATAGACCCAGAGCATTTTATTGTCAAGGGCAGCAAGGCAGATCTAATAGGCAGCCTGACGAGCAAGAAAGGCATTTTCACTCTTGATTTAACTGACCTTGATGAAAATCAAAAAACAAAAGTGATTGAGGCAGCTACATCCTGCCCTGTAAATGCAATAGCAGTCAAGGATTTGGCAATTAACGAGGTTTTGGTGTCTGCAGAAGTAAAATCAAGCAAAAGCAAGGAGATTACAGCATCTTATAACGAGCCAAAAGAATGGAAAATGGACCCCAAAGGCTATTTTCTTATCAGGATAGACGAGAAGAAAAATGTCATCGAAGCAGGCCATTGCATTGAAAGGAATATAGTTGATGCAAAAATAACTGGAAAAAATGCAACAGAAATATTCAACACAATAATACGGGAAAACTTGATCAGCAGCTTCCAGCATGCATCTTATCTAGGAAAAGAGCTGTATAAGGCTGAATTGGCCTTGAAAAACAAGCTTAAATATGTGCAGGATGAAGAATCAAACTCAGATTGAATTGCCTGTTTTAGCTCTGTATATTAGCCACCGAAATCTTTATAAATAATATGTTACTTATAATTAGCATATTATTAAATAATTTGTAAGTTATAATGAGCATATTATGAACCTAGAAAAGCATAATCAACATTGGAAAGAAGGTTATTTTTACCGCTTTGAACTAAGAAGAACATTGTTCAACAAACTTGCTAAAAATATTGCCAACAGGCAGATAATCTCAGTATATGGATTAAGAAGGACGGGCAAAACTGTCTTGATGAGAGAGCTGATTAACTTTATAATAAAAGAAACCAAAGTAAATCGAACACATGTTTTGTACTATTCTTTTGATGAAGAACAACCAAAAATTGAAGATTTGATAAATGAATTTGAAAAATTGACTGGCATCGACATAACTAAAACAAGGGCATATGTATTTTTGGATGAAATACAGAAACTTGAAGACTGGCAGGATCAGCTAAAATATTATTATGACAATTTTAACATCAAATTCTTTGTTTCTGGTTCTTCATCCCTCTTCATCAGGAGGAAGGCAAAGGAGTCTTTAGCCGGCAGGAGCTTTGATTTTTACCTTCCGCCTTTAAGTTTTAGGGAGTTTTTGCTTTTCAAAAACAAGCAAGAATTGATTGAAAAAAGCGTCT
>CAZBFA010000100.1:0-3391 GCA_964491045.1 Candidatus Woesearchaeota archaeon | reverse complement strand
GGCAACATATTTGCGCCTTATGACAGGTATGCCTATTTTGAAAAATTTTTCAGCAATTTTTTGGATAATGCCATAAAAAAGCATAATAGAAAGATTTTAAGCGCAAGTGATATAAGCAGTGAAATAGGAAATTATATTGAAAATGATGAGTTAACAAAAGAAAACTTCAAAGATTCTTTCCTGTACTGGGCTTCAAAGAATAAAGTGCCTGTTTTCTGCCCAGGGATAACTGACGGGGCTATTGGCGATATGGCTGTATTTTACAGGCAGAAAAATCCTGATTTCATGATAGATGTTGCAAAAGACCATTCTTTAATTACTAGTTTAATGCAAAATGCAGAAAAAGCAGGCTGCATTGTTTTAGGAGGGGGAATTGCAAAGCATTATTTATTGAATGCAGCCATATTCAGGGAAGGCTTTGAATACAGCATTTATATAACAACCGCAAATGAATTTGACGGCTCCGACTCAGGAGGCAACCAGGAAGAGGCTATCAGCTGGGCCAAGATAAAGCCCGATGCGCAAAGAGTCAAGGTATTCTGCGATGCCACAATAGCCTTTCCGCTGTTAATTGCTTCTTCCAAAAATTTTCTATAGGAAATTCTTCAGAAAAAACTCTGTAGAAAATGGAGATAGCATCAAATTGCTAGCGTGAGATTTTCTACTGAGCCATCAAAAAACAAAAAACTTATAAAATCGGGATTAGTAAGCCTCATTACATAATAATTTTTGCAGGGATTGGATGGAAATAAAAAAAGGTGAGCAGAGCTGTGTCTTATACATGGGCACTTTCCTGCCGAGGGAATGCGGGATAGCTACATTCACCAATGACTTGATAACAGCAATGGACAGCAAATTCAATCCCGTTCTTAAGTCTGAAGTTCTTGCAATGAATGACCCTGGAAACGCTTTTTATAACTATAACCATAAAGTAAGCCTTCAGATAAAGGAAAATGAGATTCTAGACTACCTTGAGACTGCCAGGAAGATTAATGAGAGGAAAGACATCAGGATTGTCAACATTCAGCATGAATTCGGCATTTTCGGCGGAGAGCATGGGGAATACCTTCTTCTTTTCCTCAACGCGGTAAAAAAGCCTGTTGTCGTGACCCTGCATACTGTGCTTCCCAATCCCCACGAAGGCATGAAGGATATTATGCAGTCAATAATAAAGAAATCAAGCGCAGTGATTGTGATGGCAAAGGATGCAAAAAGAATCCTGAGGGAGCATTATGATATCAACGATTCCAGCAAGATATTTCATATTCACCATGGTGTTCCCCAGGTTCCTTTCAGCCTCAAATATGCAAAAAAAGAGATTAATCTTGAAAACAAAACCATATTGTCCACATTCGGGCTTTTGAACAGTGGTAAGGGAATAGAATATGTCATAAAGGCCCTGCCTCAAGTTGTAAAAAAATTTCCGGATATAATCTACTTGATAATAGGGGAAACGCACCCCAAGGTAAGGAAAAAAGAAGGAGAAAGCTATCGAAACAAGCTGATAGGTTTGGTAAAAAAGCTTGGCCTTGAAGAAAACGTCAAGTTCTGCAACAAGTATATGTCAATAAAAGAGATAACCGCATATTTGAGCGCAACAGACATATACATAGCGCCTGCTCTCGATGAGAACCAGATAGTGAGCGGCACTTTATCTTATGCCCTGGGCTGCGGAAAAGCAATTGTCTCCACTTCTACTGCATACGCTAAGGAAGTGCTGTCAGGAAACAGGGGCATACTTGTTGATTTCAGGAATCCTGAATCTATCGGAAAGGCAGTAAATGCCCTGCTTTCAGACAGCGAATTGAAAGGGGAAATAGAAAAAAGGGCATACCAGCTCGGCAGGAGGATGATATGGCCCAATGTAGCTGCAGAATACCTGAGGGTATTCAACGAAGTCATAAGGCTAAGGGAAGACACTGTCAGGAAATTCCCTTCAATAAAGATTGATCATCTGATAGCGCTTACAGACAATGTAGGTGTTATACACCATGCAAAGCACTCAATCCCAAATAGGAAGACAGGATATACTCTTGATGACAATGCAAGGGCCTTGATTGTGGCAGCAAAATATTACGGCCTCTTCAAATCCCAGCAGAGCCTCAAGCTCATAAAGGCATATTTGAGCTTCCTGCATTACATGCAAAAGGAAGACGGCACTTTCCATAACCTGCTGGATTATAAGAGGAAATTTTTGGATGAGAAAGGTAGCGAGGACTCTTACGGCAGGGCTTTGATGGCCACGGGCTATGCTGCATCAAGCAAAATTCCTTACAATATGAAAGCAGCTGCGAAATTCATTTTTGACAATGCAATTAAATCTGTTGGGAATTTGAATTTCCTGAGATCAAAGGCATTTTCAATAATCGGGCTTTATTATTACTACTCTCAATACAAGCACAAGGATATTATGCAGAAAGCCATAAAGCTTGCAGACTCCCTTGCTGATGCTTACCTGCAAAATTCAGCAAAAGATTGGAAATGGTTTGAGCCGTATTTTACTTATTCCAATGGCAGGCTTCCAGAGTCGCTGTTCCTTGCTTACTTAATGACAGGAGAAAGGAGATATCTGAGGATTGCAAAAGAAAGCCTTGATTTCCTGACAAAAATACTTATTGTTGATGGAAAATTGGTTATCATAGGAAACAAGGGATGGTACTATAAGGGCAATGAGAGGGCACTCTTTGACCAGCAGCCAGTGGATGCAGCCTCAATGGTGCGCACTTACCTTTTAGCATACAGCATCACAAAAAAAGAGCCTTATTATTCAAACGCTGTCCTTGCCTTCAACTGGTTCCTGGGAAAAAATTCATTGAACCAGATGGTTTATGATGAAGTCACAGGGGGATGCTTTGACGGCCTAGCCGTGGAAACAATAAACCTCAACCAGGGGGCTGAATCAACTATTGCATACCTTCTTGCGAGGCTTAATCTTGAAGAAGCGAAACTGTCAAAATAATAATATTTCCACAATTTTTATGAAAGAAAAAATTCTAGTCGTAGTTGCGCATCCCGATGATGAGACAATTTGGATGGGAAATACCCTCCTGAAAAACAAAGATTCATGGGATGCAGCAATTCTGAGCCTTTGCAGAAGGGATGATGAGGACAGGGCGCCAAAGTTTGCGAGAGTCTGCGGAATTTACGGGGCAAAAAGCTTCATGTCGGATTTGGAGGACGAAAAGCTTGATGAAATACCGTTAGATGAAACAATAAAAAGAATAAAGCAATTTGCAGAGAAAAGATATGACAAAATTTTCACTCATGGGAGCAATGGGGAATATGGTCACATAAGGCACAAGGACGTCTACAAGGCAGTAAATGAAATGATTAAAAACAAGTCTCTATCATGCAATGTATTGTTTAATTTTTCCTATGAAAAGATCGGCAA
>CAZBFA010000099.1:0-3404 GCA_964491045.1 Candidatus Woesearchaeota archaeon | reverse complement strand
TTGCAAAGGGCAAATTTGACTTCTGGATAAAGCATGCCTATTCTCCTGGAAGCGACGGCAATGTCAAAGGCATAACCATAAATGATGCAAAATTTGAGATAAGCGCAGAGCATTATTTCGAAAGTGATGGAATTTATGAATTTGAAATATTGGCTGAGGGAAGGAAGCAATTCAACAAGATACCTGGATTTGATGTTTTTATGGATCAAAATAAAATTGGCAGCGTAAACATTGATGCGTTTGGGGGGGTATTCAAAAATGAGCCAAGCCCGAAGTTTTATGCCATAAAAACAGAAATTAAAAAAGGCCCGCATAATCTCAGAATAATCAGCTCCAGTAATGTGGAAAATAATGTATTCTTGGCAATTCATCCTGTTATAAGAGCCTTGTCTAATGGAAAAGAGTATGCAATAGACCTGAGAAACGACAAAAAAATTGCCGGGCTTGTAACTGCCGGCGCATTGGCTGTTGGCAATAAAATCGGAGAAGAAAAAGCATTATTTTATGGCAAGCCTGTTTTCATAACAGAATGGAATACACTATACTCATTTGATGAATGCTCCAGCAATGGGATACTGAAAGACAAGAAAATAATGTGCTCCAGGAATAGCGGATTGAGAGAGGCATTGAACACAGCCGACTACTACCATATGTTCATTGAAAAAAGAGATATTATTGGAGAAGCAAGTTTCTGGCTGCTATTCACTGAAATTGGAAATATGCAGATAAGCAGCAGTGACATCAAAATAAACCCATCTTTTTACATTGCCAAAATGTATGCAAACAACATAATTGGGGATATTATTGAAAGCAGTGTTGAATCTCCGGCTTATGCTGTTGGTTATGACAAAGGCATCACTCTAGGCGTAGTTTCAAAATCCATGAATATCCCTTACATAAGTTCAGTTGCTGTTTCAGATGGAAATGAAATTAACATAGCAATAATCAACAAAGACACAGCAAAAGATGCAAATGTCCAAATAAACCTGAAGAATATAAATCCGGTGAAAGATGCAATTGTTTACAGGCTGTATGCAGAGGGCTTAAATGAGGAAAGATTAAGCATCGAGGAGATTCAAATACAAGCAGCATCTAATTTTAACATCATTATGCCAAGGCATTCTGTAAACATACTAAAATTGAAAACACAATAGTTTACCCTTTATTTTTTTAAATTATATTGTAGATGGCAAAAATGACCCAGTGATGCTATATTAACTCATTTATGCTGTTCAGAACATCATCAACTTCTATTGCTTTCATGCACTCCATGTATCGTTTGCCTTTTAAGTAGCAATTGTGCTTCATGCAGGAAGTATGCACGGAGTTTTCCTTGAATATCACACCTGATTTATCACAATACGGCTTCCATATCCTTGGATTGCCGGCGCCAAACAGCGAAATGACTGGCTTATTCAAGGCAGCTGCAATGTGCATTGCGCCAGTGTCTACAGAGATAACAAGTTTTGCATTGCTCATCAAAGCAACAAAATCCTGCATTGATGTCCCAGCAAGATTCAAGGCATTGCTTTTCATCAATCTAATAATTTCTTCATTATAGCTTTTGTCTTTTTCAGAGCCAGAAAATACTACCTTTGCCTTGGATTTTTTTATCAAATTGTCTGCTAACGCAGCAAACCGGTCTTGGAACCACTCATGGCTTTTATGCCGTGGTTTAGGATGAATGACAACTAAAAAATCATTTTTTCTTATCTTGTTTCTTGAGAGTAGTTTAGCCACTTTTTTGCTGGCAAACTTATCCGGATAAAGGCATAACCTTGGATTGAAGGCATTTATTTTCAACAGCCTTATCACATCCAAGTTATCATAGACCTTGTGCTTTAACTTAAATGTTGGCTTTGCATTTCTATGCAAGAAATAGCCTTTGCTCTCAAGAATGCCTACTTTCGTGCATCCGATCCTAAACTTAACACCAGCAAGAAGCAGCAGCAAGGAAATTTCAAGTGTTCCATTATGAAAGATGACAGCAATGTTGTAATTATTTTTTATCATTGCCAATTTTTCAAGAAATGGCTTATTGTCAAATGAAAGCACATTTCTTACATCTTTATTTCCTTGAAGGAGAGCATTCATTGATTCTGGAACAACAATGTCTATAGCAGCATTTTTGTATTTTTCCTTCAATGCGTGCATTGCCGGCGTTGCAACAATGATATCGCCAATGTACTTCTGCTCTATGATCAATATATTCTTGATTTCTCTTGGCGCTTTCTTGAACTTGAAAGGATTAAAAATCAAGTATACCAAGTAATCAAGACACCAAAACAAAATCCTTAAAAAGTTCAACAGTCTTTCACGAGCATATTCCATGGCTAATTTTTGGCAGGAATAACTTTAAATACATTCTGAAAGGGCTATCAATGTGATGAGACATGAAAATAACGCTAATCAAGCCATTCTTAAGGAGCAGGTTCAAGGAGCCATATATAAGAGAATTCGACAGGCCGAGGCAGCCATTGGACCTGGCAATAGCAGCAGCATTATTATTAAAAAAGGGGCATGAAGTCGGCATACTGGATGCTTTTATCTCTGAGATAAAACCGGAGGACATCGCAAACTACATTGAAGATTCTGATGCATTTGTTATTGCAACAGCCGGATTTGACAGGTGGCAATGCCCAAACCCTGATTATAGCGATGCAATTGAAACCATCAACAGCATCAAAGAGAAATACAGGAATGCAAAAATAATTGTCATAGGCCCGCACGGAACAGTAAGGCCAAAGGAGATATTGATACACAAAAACATTGATTTTGTCATAAGGGGCGAGCCGGAAATAACATTGATTGAATTGATAGACAACATTGAGCAGCCAGGCAAAGTCAGGAGCGGGGTGTGCTACAAAGAAGCTGACAATATTGTGATAAACAGCGTTGGAAGATTTGTTGAAAATCTGGATGAACTGCCATTGCCCGCATATCATCTTCTTGAGATGGAAAAGTACAACCATCCAATGCTTTCAAAAAAGAATTTTTCAATTGTCATAACATCAAGAAACTGCCCATTTGGATGCAAATTCTGCTTCAGGGAGATGTATGGAAAGGGCTACAGAGTAAGAAGCGCAAAAAGCGTTGCTGAAGAGCTGAAGATGCTGCAGGAAAAATTCAATGTCAACAATGTTTACTTCCAGGACCTGGAGTTTTGCCTTGACAAAAAAAGAACAATTGAGATATGCAAATTAATTATTGAAAATGGCATAAAAATGGACTGGGGCTGCACAACAAGGGTTACTTCTGTTGACGAAGAGGTATTAAAAATCATGAAAGAAGCCGGCTGTATGTTCATAGCATATGGCCTGGAAACTGCTGATGAAGAAGTGTTGACAGAATTGAACAAGGGGATAAGCACAGACATAGTAAAAAAAACAGTAAATATAACAAAA
>CAZBFA010000098.1:0-3465 GCA_964491045.1 Candidatus Woesearchaeota archaeon | reverse complement strand
GGCAAAATTGAACCCAGCAGTATTGATGAATGGATTAAGTCATATAAAGAGGCAATGCATGCAATTGTTGATCCTGCCATCGACGCAAAGCCAGATTTATTATTATTGGGCTCTGAATATCCTAATAAAATAATAACAAATCATAAATGGGGCAATATCATCTCGTCGATAAGAAATCGCTATGCTGGAAAAATTTCTTACGGAATAAGAAAAAGCGTGCTTACAAACTCAATCAACTTATATCAGCCAGGATGGCTTGATGAACTGGACTTAATAGGAATATCTTATTACTTTAGCCTGACAAAAAGCAATTCTCCAACTTTAAATGAATTGATGGCAGGCCATGAAAACTGCGCAGAAGGCGTTGAAAATATTTTGAAAAAATTTGGCAGGCCAATAATATTTACAGAAGTTGGCTACCGCAGTGTCAATGGAACAAACAAGCATCCATGGGTCTGGTCCAAAAAAATGCCTGATTCAGATAATTCATATGACCCAAAAGAGCAGGCTGACTGCCTTGATTCCATGTTCCGGGTTTACGCAAAAAAACCATGGTGGCATGGCTCTTTTATCTGGGAAGCTTACACAAAGCAAGATTGCCTGCATCCATTGTCAGGTGGCACTGATTACACATTAAAGGATGATGCACTAAACATTGTTAAAAAATGGTTTTCCCTGCAAACAAAAACAGCAAAAATCTTTATATAGCCAAAAGAGACTCTAAAATTGAATAAAATCGGAGAAAAACATGTCAAAACGCATTTTACCTTTAGCGGCGATGGAATCCCTGCTGAAAATAAAGGCCAATGCTCCAAGGGTCAGCAACTCTGCAAAGGAAGCATTGCGTGACGCTTTGGAAGAAGTTGGAGAAGAAATAGGCCATAAAGCAGTAAGATTTGCCCAGCACTCTGGAAGGAAAACTGTCAAGGGTTCTGATGTCAAGCTTGCATACAAGTAAGATAATAACAAATGAAAAAGGGCATTTTATTTATAATAATCCCCATCTGTGATAGGGGTATAAGGAGTTTTTATCTTTGGCATATGCCTGGCTATAACATTGGCCTGATATTGTAGGATATCATCAAAGTCTTCGACAGTCAGCTCATTAGCCACTAAATGTGAGATGCCTGTTTTTCCAAGTGAATCAATTATTGGTTTGACAAGACAGAAACCATAATTTCTTATATTTTCATCTGCAGCGCCTGCTCTTGCCAGCACGTCTATTCTATTGCCCGGCCAGTCAACGAGTTTGCGCATTCCTTTTTTTTCTTTGGTTTTAATGTCTTCAAAGCCAGAAATCGTTCTGCCTTGGAGCAGATAAAAGCATTCTTTAATAAATCTTGGAATCTCGCTTTTTATTAAATCCATATTTAGAAACCAATTTTTTTCTTTTGCTGTTATCCTGAAGTATTCTGCAATGCCCTCTGAAACCAGCTTTTTTATTATATTTTCCTCTAGAAATTTGCCATATCTTGGCCATGAGCCAAAACCAAGGCTTTTGCTCAAATTGTCTGAATAAAAATGGCCCAGTTCATGCTCTAAAACGTCTTTGGCAGCCATATGTGAAAGGGGCGAAATAACGGGCAATATATTAGCATATGTCATGTTTGGCACAGTTACTTTTTGATGCCTTAAATAAATTTCATTAAAATCACTGTTATAGTTGCCATTCATAAATATTGCAAAGAAGGGAGACAGATAACCAGGAATATCATAAACTATCTTAGGAACTCCAAAATGCCTTATGCCCAAGCGTTTTTCCTGCTCTTCCATGATGCTAAGCAGGTTCTCTCCAACATACATTTCTAGTTCTTCCTTGTGCTTTTTTGAGAGGAAATTCATGAATTTTAGGATGCTAAAATCGTATATAAACCTTTCTAAATGTCATCACTTTATTGTGGTTAACTATTTAGTAGAAATATTTATATATAAGTTCAAGATGTAATATTTAAAGATTTTGTGCTTCCATCAAGAGGTAATAAGCATAAAACAAAAATAATATTACTAAACAAACTTTGCTGGAGGTTTCATATGGCTACTTACATCAAAAAATGCCCTGAATGCGGAGGCATTAATTTAATTCTAAATAAAAGCAAGGGTGAAGTCACTTGCAGGGACTGCGGCCTTGTTATAGAAGAGAAAATGGTTGACTTTGGCCAGGAATGGAGAGAATTTGACCATGAGCAGGCTGAAAAGATGAGGAGAACTGGGGCTCCATTAAGCTATATGAAGTTTGACAAGGGCCTTGGAACCGACATAGGCCAGAAAAGCGACATTTACAAGCTTGAATCAAAGGGAAGAAGCAAGTTCTTCAGATTAAGAAAATGGCAATACAGGGTTTCAACTGCAATTGAAAGAAACCTGAAATTGGCCCTGGCTGAATTAAGGAGAGTTGCTTCATTTTTGAAACTGCCAAAATCTGTTGAAGAGGAAGCAGCAAGAATATACACAATGGCTGTGCAGCGCGGATTGGTTAGAGGAAGATCAATGGAATCCGTTGTTGCTGGCGCTTTATATGCTGCGTGCAGAAGGCATGAAGTTCCAAGAACTCTTGATGAACTGTCTGAAGCATCCGGCATTGACAAGAAAGAAATTGGAAGAACTTACCGGTTTGTGACAAGGGAGCTTGGAGTAAGAATACTGCCAAGCAATCCAATTGACTATATACCAAGGTTTGCTTCTGCACTGAAATTAACACCTGACACTCAAAGCAGGGCTGTTGACATTCTGGAAAAGGCGCAAAATTCAGAATTGACATCTGGAAGAGGCCCAACCGGAATTGCTGCAGCTTCCTTGTATGTTGCTGCATTGATAAACAATGAGAAAAAGACACAAAGGGAAGTGGCTGATGTGGCAGGCGTCACAGAAGTAACGATAAGAAATAGGTACAAGGAACTGTTGAAGAAGCTGAATTTAAAGGCGCAGATAAAGAAGAAATTAGAGAAAGCGCTGTAATCCTCTTTTAATATATTAAGATTATGAAAATTCACTCACGGGATGAAAGATATGTTGTAAGGGCATCGAAAGATACTGCAAAGTTAGAAGGCAGGATATTTCGCGAGCTGTTTCTAAAACATTTTGGCTATAAACCCCGTAACATTGAATATCTCTCTGATGATTCTAATGCTGGATTCGATCTGGATGCTAGTAAAGACTACTTGCATGCGTTAGATATAAATAAAGCGCGTGAGCTAGCAGATGCTTTGAATAGTCAAAGAGAGTGCATATTTATGGAAAAAATTCAGCGTGTTATAGAATCTTGTTGTTTTTCTCCTGATGATACTAAAAAATTAGAATCCCTTGAAAAGATGAAATCTGTGTACCAACCAACCTTGGATAAGGCTATGAAGAAGCTGTTTTATCATGTGGAAACAATTCAAGAGCCAGATTTGGAGTTTATTGCTTGTAAAAGTTTTGAGAATTTCTATGATATCTTAAATCAGAGATGTAACTCATGTAAAGATA
>CAZBFA010000097.1:0-3472 GCA_964491045.1 Candidatus Woesearchaeota archaeon | reverse complement strand
TGAATAACGTTTCATTCTTTTTCAAGCATGTCTATAAAATACTGCAAAAATAAACCATTGCAGCCAAAATTTTCAGCGAACCATCAATCATCCTTAATTTATCCAATATCATGGCCTTTAGCAACAAGGTATTTAAATCTTAATGCACAAATCAAAAGCATGATAATTGGATTGACTGGAACAATCGGCGCTGGCAAAAGCATAGTTGCAGAGTTTCTGAAGAAAAAAGGCTTTTCTTATTTCTCCCTGTCAAATGAATTAAGGGAGATGGCAAAAAAAGAGAATATAGAGCAAACACGCGAAAATCTCCAAAATCTCGGCAACAAGACAAGGCGCGAAAATGGCCCGGGATTCCTGGCAGAATTGGTTGCGCTAAGGATTGAATCAGAAAATGCTTCAAATGCTGTTATTGATGGCATAAGAAATCCTGCAGAAGTCAGGGCATTAAAAAGATTAAAAAATTTTTTTCTTGTTTCAATAGATGCAGATGAAAAAATAAGGTTCAATAGGCTAAAAGAAAGAAACCGTGAAAATGATTCAACAAGCTGGAAAGAGTTTCAAAAGGCAAATGCGAGGGACATTGGCGAGAAAGATGAAAATGGCCAGCAAACCAAAAAATGCATGGAGCTCGCTGACTTTGCAATCCTAAACAACAGCGCAGTTGAAGAAATGCATAAAAAGCTTGCAGACCTGCACAAAAAACTGAGCAAAGAATAGAGCAGAATAATCGCCAATTCACCAACTAAATTTTTATAAAGCCTCGGAAAACAACAAATGTATGGAAAAAGAGGCATTGTTTATCACATTTGAAGGCATTGACGGCTCTGGAAAAACCACGCAGTTCTTTAAACTGTTCAATCATCTGTGGCATGCCAGCAAATATAACAGGATAGTGCCGACAAGAGAGCCTTACAAAGACGCGCAAATAAGAAAAATTCTCAAAGAAGATGATGACCCATATGCGCAGGCAAAAAAGCTGGCCTATCTTTTTGTAGAGGACAGAAGAGTGCATGTAAATGAACTAGTAAATCCATGCCTGGGCAAAGGCATTACTGTCTTGTCTGACAGGTATGACTGCTCTACCCTGGCATATCAGCAAGCGCAGGGAATTCCGTTGGATGAGCTTATTGAAATGCACAAAGGCCTTCCAGCACCTGACCTGACTTTTATAGTGAATGTCCCAATTGATGTTGCAATAAAAAGAATTAACAGTGAGAAAAACAGGGTATATGAAAAAAAGTTTGAAGCCAATGTTGAATTCCTTGAAAAGCTTGCCAAAAATTATTTGGAGATTCCAGCAAAACTGCCACATAGGAATTTTTTGATTATTGATGGAGCGCCGCCGGCAGAGGAGATATTTGAAAAGCAGACATTGGCAGGTTACAATCAGTTCTTGGAGAGGAGCCAAAATGCATAATAAAACATCTGAAAAAAATGCAATCGATTTGTCAAAATATGTTTATACATCGTCTATAGGCGTGCATATCGCAAAAGAAAGAATGCTGTATGGAGAAACCTGGGCTGAAACACAGTTTAAATTGCAATCTAAAAAATTAAGGATGCCAACAATTCATGAATTTAAAGAATTTTTAAAATACCTGAAGAATGACTATCCAAACAGAGCAGAAGCAGATTCAATTCTTGATGATATTCTAACAATAAGAGGCCCATGGAGAGCTGAATGGCCGGACGCCAGATTTGAAGAAAAGAACGGGATTCTTCACATCAGTTACGGCCATAAGGTTCAAGGAACCCAGCTTGTCGCGCAATGCTCAATGCCTTTAGAAGCCTGCCTTATGAAAGATAAAACTCCCGGCATTGATCTAGAAGACTGGCTGAATAATTCAACATCACAGGGGCTACCAAAGCAAGACATAAAAAACGGAACACTTTATTACTGGTCTCCAAGGGAAAATAATGTTGCAAGGTTCATTGCTGATATGACCTGGGCGTATATTGACTGTGATAGAAAACAAGAAGACACATACGGCTCATTAGGGGTGTTTGCCTGCATCGAACCAACAAAAAGGGATGATTAAAAAATGGACATAAAATTGATTGGCGTGACAAACAGCATGGAAAATATTGAAGCGATGCTGAAATTTTCCCAAAGCTGCGGCAGGCAATGCTATTCATCAAAGGACTTTGAAGAGCTTATCGATGAGCCATATAAGCAGGAATTTTTGGGAGGGCTTATCAAGAAAGGGCATCACAGCGTGTTTGAGCATGTTAACCTAACTTTTAGCATGAAGCGTTCCCCAAAAATGATTGCAATGCTTCTTAATAATGAAAAGCAATATGCAACATCGGAAAAATCAGCAAGATACACAGTCATGAAGGATATGGACATCACACAAAGGTCATTGTATGACAAATGGCTTGATACGTTTAAAATTCTTATCGATGAAGCATATCCAAAAATAACAGACAAAGAAAAAAGAGAAGGCAGCATAAAAAAACTAGCCCAGGAAAACGCGAGGTACATGACAAGCGTGTTTACGCCAACAAACATGGTGCATACAATAAATCTGAGGCAGCTTAATTTCCTGGCAAATGAGTTTGAAGCATATGCAGAAGAGAATAAAGACAACGATGGCCGGTTTGAACAAATGCTTATCCCCTCACTGAAAGAATTTTCTGATAAAACAAAAAAGTACCATGTAGATAGCCTGAAAAACATGACCGACCGCCATCTTTCCTTGTTCAGGTTTGAGGAAATTGAAGAGCATTTTGGCTTCAGCTATTCAACAACTTACTTGCTGAGCTTTGCAGCGCTTGCGCAGGCCCATCGCCACAGGACAATTGGCTATCAGATTGAAGCGCCAAAATTAGGGGTGGAGCATGGCTTTTTTGTCCCAAAGATTATTCGTAATATGCCACAGTTTAGGGAGATATGGCTTGCAGACCTGCAGGATGTTGCAAAAGCAGATTTCCCGCAGGCGCAATTAGTCAAAGTGAATGAATATGGGGCGCTGCCGGATTTCAGGTCAAAATTAATCTTAAGGCTCTGCGGCCATGCCCAGCAAGAGATAATGGAAAATACAAGAGAAACAGCCGAAAAATATGCGCAGTATGACAAAAGAATCAAAGGATGGATAAAGGCAAAATGTGAGCAAGGCTTTGAATGCAATGACAGATGCATCTGGGGTGGTAAGCAGGCGCTGGAAAGATTGATTTAAATCATCTAGAAATATTTTTTTGATGTTTTTATTGCATTAAGACTGTGGTATCAGGCTGTCAAGATATTCTTCGATTGGCCTTATTGCAATCTTGCTCCAGTCCTCAACTTGATAAAAAGAGGATGCGCACATGCTGACTACCTCATCAAGCCTTTTAAAACCGCCAATTGCAATCTCCGGGTCTTTTGGCCTTACAGCATTTGATTTCGTTGTGGCAAGATACAGCAATCCAAAATGAACTTCTCCCACCTTGTTGTGGTCATCATTAATGTAGCCAATAAGCCTTGGGCTTG
>CAZBFA010000096.1:0-3479 GCA_964491045.1 Candidatus Woesearchaeota archaeon | reverse complement strand
GTCAAAAGCGTTCTTGACAGCTTCAAAATCCTTTAATCCGCGAATTTTAACAAATTGTTGGTTCATTTTTGTTTTTGATTTGTTTTCAGCTTTATTTCATAAACCAAATTTTCAAGCTTCATCAGGTTGTATTTTATTGAGTCCATCTTTTTTCTCAATTCGCCGTTTCTTAAGTTGAATTCCAGAAATGCAGCATAAATCTCGGATACAAGGTCTTTTATTGCAGCAACTTCATCATATTTCCCGTTTATTGCGCTATTGACAGCTTTCCTTACAAGCTCGCCAGTCAGGTCGCACATTCCAAGCAGGTAATTTTCAGTGTCTATATTAAGCTCTTTTCTTGTTGGCAGTTTTTTTTCAACAATAAAACTGTAATAGAACATTGCTTCCACGTATTCCTGAAAGGCAACATTGACAAAAGATAAATCATAATCCTTTTTTGGAAGGTTTTTGACCTTGTTTTTTATCTCTTGAACATGCAAGGCAGCATCTTTTAGGTCATTTCTATGCAGGGAGTTTATTATCAGCTTGGAAATTCTTATGACCTCCCTTGACTTTATTATGCTTGCTTCTCTTTCTTCATCAAACCTTGCCAAGTCTTCCATTATTTTGTTGAATTCCTGCTTGTTTAGCATGCAGATAACCCAGCAATAGCTTATTTAAAAAGGCTTCTATAAGTACGAAGAACCGCTGTATGCACAAGAGTTTGAAATATAGATTGAGCAGTGATTATATTGCGATATGCATAAAAGTTATTATAAATTTTTATAAACAAAAATCAATAAAAATTACACAATGACAAATATCGCATTGGGTTTATTTAAGCTCCTCGCAGGAGCTATTTTTTTAATTCTGGGCATTCTTTGGGCCATGAGATGGTGGCCACAGTTATTAGGCCTGATAAAGGGCTCAATAGGCATTTCTGTAATCTTGCTAGGCATGCTATTGGTCTTGCTCAGCGTTTCTGACTTCAAAAACTGACTAATTTTAAATTGATATTCTCATAGGCTGCTTTTGAATCATTTACTGAAACCATCCCGACCATGAGCCTGTCCATGCAGGAAGCATTGTAAAAAAGAGTTTTTACAAATAATCCCTCTTCAACTGTTTTTCCCTCTAAATCATTTGCCCTTCCGGCAGATTCGTGGAAATGCCCGGTAACATTTTTTGTCACGCCCAATTCTTCATAAATAGCTTTTAAAGTTTCACTCCCCCTATTTTCTTTCTTTAGTTTTATTGGAGCGCCCTTTTCAGCAAGCGCATGCCCAATTGAGCTAGGAAATACACTGCCAACAGGGCAAATTTGCTCTCCTAGCCTAAATGCCTGTTGTGTTTCCCAGAATTCGGCCATGTCAACGCACGCCTCTATATTGTCAAATCTTCTCGGTATGTGGCTGAATACAATGGTCTTGTCTGGATCAGAAACCAATTTCTTTAAGTCATTCATATTCACAACCCTTATGTAAGCGTCTTTGTTTTTGTAGACCCCGGATTCATTCTTGTCCTCTAATGAATAACCATGATGAATGGCATCTCCTGCTCTTGAGTCAGAGCCCTGCAGAAAGACAAGATGGTGGTCTTCGTTTTCAATTTTTTGATTTTCAAATGTATTGATTATATTTCCATATCTCTTGGCAAAATGAGCAAAAACTGGCTCAAAAAGATGAACTTTCTCATGGCTTCCTGTTAGTATATATGTTTCAAGCCCTGATTTTCCCGCCATATCAAGAAGCGCTGCAGTATATTCCTGTGTGTCATAGCCCGACCTTTCCCCGGCTATGTCTCCATTTAGCACCAATGCATCAATTTCTTCATCTTTCAATATCTGAATTATTGGCAGAACAGCATTTATATCAATTCTATGCAAGTCTGATAGCACTCCATAAGTCTTTGTCATGATCTTTTGTCATCTCATGGAGTTTATAAGCCTTGTGTGTAGCATCTTGACAGTGATGACAAAACAAAAGGTTTATAAATGATGAATTACTGCTATACTGCATGGATGAAGAGTATAAATTACAGTTTGAAAACCAGGCCATAAAACGAAGGCTGTTAAATCTTGAGAATTTGCCTATACTTGAAGACCTTTTGGATAAAAGCGCACAGCAATTTAAAAGGGTACGAAATATCAAAAACTTATACAAAAAGTTCACAAGAATAGTTAAGGAAGATGAATTGGATAATTTGGCATATAAAGTATATGGCAAAGTTGATGATTTTTTAGATTTCGAATCTTATGAGAGGCCAGCTATTTTATTTGAATCTGGTGGTTGCACGTCTTTTTATCACCCTGGTCAGTCTCTCATAACTGTGCACACACTGCTAAGAGCAGAGTTGATTCCTATTGCAGGGCATGAATATGCGCATCATGTGCATTTTTGCCAAGGTCTTGAGTATGTTCCTCGTGAGATATTTATGGAAGGCCATGCAAGAGGGGTACAAAAGCATATAGCTGAAAGTTACAGCCAAAAAGAAGGCAATGAAGCATTTCTTTATGACATTTCAGAAAAAACTATTCACGAGCTTGCAAATGCCTATGGGTGGCTATGCAAAAGATTAAACAAAATACCAAAAGATTCTTTATTAAAAATGGATGTGTACAGCGATATATTGGAAATGTTTCGGGGCGGAACATTTGGAGACAGAGAACCGTCCAATCATGCACTTGGAAATGCATTTTGTTCAATTTATGAATCGCTTCATGGCAAAGATATTTACAAACAAATGGTGCATGGAGAGTTTAAATTTACGGAATGAGGATAACATGGAAAAAAGAAGAAAAAATTCAGCACCATATCTGTTAAATCCGCTGAAATATGTGGCAGCAGTGGCTCTTGGCGCATTTCTATACAGCCAGCACGGCAATATTTTATCTAGATTGAACCATGAATTGCAGGATATCAAAGCGCATATGGGCCAAGAAACAATGGCGCCAAAAGGTGAAGAAATTATAATTGAACAAATTGAAGAAGAACAGCCTAAAGAAGAATCAAAAAAGAACCATCTTGAGGCAATCATTGATGAAGAAGTTGCAGCATTTAACAGCAAGGAAAAATATGGGCATAAATTAACGCCGAATATTATTTATCATGTTGTTGAAAAGGAATCAAAATTCAATCCACTTGCAGTTTCAAAAAAAGGCGCAAGGGGCCTTATGCAGCTGATGCCAATTGCACAAAGAGAGTGCAATAGAAAGGGCCTATACATTGAAGATGCATTTAACCCAAGGGAAAACATTTCTTGCGGTGTGAATCATCTTGGGCAGTTATTAAATTTATATGGCGGCAACCTCGAGCTGGCGCTTGCAGCATACAATGCGGGGCAGGGAAATGTTAAAAACGGAAAAATACCTCCATTTAAGGAAACGCAAAATTATGTTAAGTCCATCATGAAGAGATTAAAAGATAGCACAGGAACAATGCCAGAAACAACGCTTGTTGCAAAAGCAGGCAGACTGCCAGAAAATACTGATAAAATAC
>CAZBFA010000095.1:0-3506 GCA_964491045.1 Candidatus Woesearchaeota archaeon | reverse complement strand
GCCATGTAAGGAATACAGTATACAAGGATTTTAATATAAGGCTTGCCTTTTCAAAAGGGTTTGATGTGCTATTTCAACCGGGTTTTGACACACATGGATTGCCCATCGAGAATAAGGTTGAAAAGAAATTAAGCCTGAAATCAAAAAAAGACATTGAAACTCTTGGAATTAAAAAGTTTGCAGACATCTGCAGGGCGTCTGCCGCTGACAACAAGGATTTATGGATGCTTGTTTATGATAAACTGGGCTCATGGTATTCCTGGAAAAAGCCATACCTGACATATGAAAATTCTTACATTGAATCAGGATGGTGGACTTTCAAGCAGTTATGGGACAAAGGCCTTGTATATGAAGGAAAAAAGCCAGTTTTCTGGTGCCCATCCTGCGAAACAGCCCTGGCAGGATATGAGGTTACTGATTCATATGCAATGGTCAAAGACCCGTATATACTAGTGAAATTTAAAATTAAAAATACAAAAAATGATTACTTGCTTGTGTTTACAACAACCCCATGGACATTATTAGCCAATGTTGCTGTCTGCATTAATGGAAATGAAACCTATGTCAAGGTTGAAACCATGCAAGGAAATTTAATTTTGGCAAAGGAAAGGCTTGATGTTCTTTCAGAAGTTGACATTGGATATAAAATAATAGAAGAGTTCAAGGGAAAAAAGCTAGAAGGCATTCAATATGAGCCAATAATCAATGTGCCTCAGCAGAAAGAGCTTGAAAAAAATCCAAAAGCCCACAGGATTTACCTGTCAATTCCAATACTTAAAGAAAGAGTTTCAGCAAAGATGAGGACAAAAAAAGGCATAACAGGAACAGATGTTTTTGAAGACTTTGTAACAGTAAATGAAGGTACTGGCCTTGTTCATACAGCGCCAGGGCATGGAAAAACAGACAATGAAATTGGAAAACACTACAATCTTCCAGAGCCATCCCCATTGGATGATGCATGCAAATATACAGATGAAGCAGGCCAGTTTTCAGGCTTGTTTGTAAAAGATGCTGATCCAGGCATTCTGGATGTTCTTGAAAAAACAGGGTATTTATTGTACAGTTCAAAAGTTGAGCATAAATACCCGTTATGCTGGCGCTGCAAATCTCCATTAATCTTCAGGATGAGCAACCAGTGGTTCATAAAGATAGATGCAATAAAAGAGAAAATGCTGGATGCAAACAGAAAAATCAAATGGCATCCTGAATTTGCGCGCGAAAGGTTTGAGGAATGGGTTCTTAATGCAGATGACTGGAATGTTTCAAGGCAAAGATACTGGGGCATACCAATGCCCATATGGAAATGCTCTTGCGGCGAGATAAAAGCAATAGGCTCCATGAAAGAGCTTGAAAAAGAAGCTGTAAAAAAGCCATCAAAAGATTTTGACCTGCATACAGCATCAGAGATAATGCTTAAGTGCGCTTGCGGAGAAAAAATGAAAAGAGTCAACGACATATTTGATGTGTGGTTTGATTCAGGCATAGCGCCATGGGCCTCTCTTGGTTATCCATTCCAAAACAAGGCGATATTTGAAAGCCACTATCCTGTTTCAAGGATTAATGAATCCCAAGATCAGATAAGAGGGTGGTTCTATTCATTGATGTTCTGCGGCATTTCTACTTTCGGCAAGGAGCCTTATATGGAAGTTTCAATGCCTGGTTGGGTTGTTGACAGCAAAGGCGAGAAAATGTCCAAGTCAGTTGGCAATGTCGTCTTTGCAAATGATGCAATAGAAGAGCTTGGAGCAGACAGCCTGCGTTTTTACTACATGTGGGACATTGCCCCTTATGAGCTGCAAATGTTCAACAGGGAAACAATAAAGAAAGAGGTCTGGAAAATATTCAATGTATTGCTTAACATAGAGACATACCTGCTCAACTTGACTGGCAAGATAAAGAAAACACCAATAAAAGAGCCGGAAGACAAATGGCTATTGTCAAAATTAAACAGCCTTGTTATGGAATATTCAGAAAATCTTGATAAATTTGAATACCACACAGCAGCAAGAAGCCTTGCAGATTTCATACTAAACACCTTAAGCAGGGAATATATACACATGATAAGGGAGAGAGCAGACAACAAGGACAAGGCAGTTTTTTATGTTTTACACGAATCATTAAACAAGATAATATTGCTGCTCTCTCCGATAACTCCGCATTTGTCAGAACACATATACCAGAAGCTGAAGGAAAAATATAAACTGAAACCAGAATCAATACACTTAAGTTCATGGCCATCAGCAGATGAAAAAATGATTGATGCAAAATTAGAGGAAGCAATGTCTGCAGCCAGCAAGATAACAAGCGTCATTATGGCAATGAGGGACAAGGAAAAAATAAATGTACGCTGGCCCCTTGCCGAAGCAAAGATAATGCTCAAGAAAGAGCATTCTAATGTCCATGATCTTGTCAGGCCTCTGCTGCCGTTGATGTCAAGGCAGGCTAATGTGAAGGAAATATCATTTGCAAAATCCAAGAATGGCATAGAGTTTGAATTTGGCTCTGCCTCATTGGACACAAAAATGACAAAAGAGCTCGAGCAGGAAGGCTATGCCCGCGAGTTAGTCAGGAGAATACAAGACTTGAGGAAAAAAGCGGGCTTGAAAAAAGAAGACAAGATTCACATTACACTTTATTCATTATATGACTTAAGATCTAAATCAGAGGAAATAATCTCAAAAGTCGGCGCAAAAACAATAAATTTCAATGCAATAAAAAGCCAAGCTTACAAGGAAACCTTTACAATAAAAGATCATGAATTCACAATAGGCTTTGATGTTGTTACTACTAAATAATACACAGCTATTTTTAAATACCTTTAAATAGGTTTCTACTGGTATATAAATCAAATCAAACTAATCGGAGGGGTTAACATCGCAAAAGACAGCAAAAAAGAAATAAAATTGCAGAACATTGTTGCTACAACTTCATTGGAGCAGGACATTCCGCTGATAAAATTGGCAGAAACACTGCCAAACACAGAATATAATCCAGAGCAGTTCCCTGGATTGGTTATGAGAATTAAAGAACCAAAGACATCTGCTTTAATATTTAGTTCTGGCAAAGTAGTCTGCACTGGCGCAAAATCAATGCAAAAGGTTCGAGAATCAATAGACGCCATAATCAAGAACATAGAAAAGATAAAAATAAAGATAACTGCAAAGCCAGTAATAAAAGTCCAGAACATGGTAGCTTCAGGCAGCATTGGCATGGATTTAAATTTAAACTACCTTGCAATGCATCTGGAAAACACAGAATACGAGCCAGAGCAGTTTCCTGGATTGGTTTACAAGCTTCCGGGGACAAGAGCAACATTCTTGTTGTTCAGCAATGGCAAGTTAGTTTGCACCGGAACAAAGTCAGAAAAGATGCTTCATGAGGCTGTTGACCTGCTTGTAATACAGCTAAAAAAGACTTCGTCCGGCAAGAAATAGAAATAAATTGGGGGTTAAAAATGCAAGAGCAATATCAAATAACACATGGAAAAACTTTAGTCAAAGTCCCGC
>CAZBFA010000094.1:0-3554 GCA_964491045.1 Candidatus Woesearchaeota archaeon | reverse complement strand
AAAGAGTTATTTTGATTGAATCATCTTGCGCCAGAAGAGGCATAACCTTTATTAAGCTAAACAAAATCCAGCTTTAGATGAAACAGGCAGAGAAAAAAGAGCAGGAAACAGAGCAGGGAATTACTGTCAAAAAAGCAGATGATTTCTCAGAATGGTTCACTCAATTGACTCAAAAAGCGGAGCTTTCTGACTTAAGGTATAATGTCAAGGGTTTTGTTGTATACCTGCCTTGGTCAGTTTCATCAATAAAAAAGATGTACACAGCATTTGAAAAAGCCTTGGAAGAAAAAGGCCATGAGCCATTGATAATGCCCTCAGTGATACCTGAAAAAAATTTCAAGATTGAATCAGAGCACGTTAAAGGATTCACCCCGGAAGTCTTTTGGATAACAGAGCACGGCAGCAATGAAAAGATAGAGGAAAAGCTTGCGTTGAGGCCAACATCAGAAACAGCATTTTATCAGATGTATGCATTATGGATAAGAAGCTACAACAACCTTCCTTTTAAGAGATACCAGTCATGCCAGGTGTGGAGATATGAAGGCAAGGCAACAAGGCCTTTCATAAGGGGCAGGGAATTTTACTGGATAGAAGCGCATGATGCATTTGCAAATTTAGAAGATGCAAAAAAGCAGGTTGAAGAGGACATGGAAACAACAAAAGAAGTTATGCTCAATCAATTTGCAATACCTTTCATTTTTTTCCAAAGGCCTGAATGGTACAAGTTTCCCGGAGCTGTTTCAACATATGCGGCAGATGCCTTGATGCCTTCCGGCAGAGTCATACAGCTGCCATCAACTCACTTGCTGGGTGATAAATTTTCCAAGGCATTCAACATCAAGTTTGTTGACAAGGATAGCTCTGAAAAATATGCTTACATTACATGCTATGGCCCGGCAATTACAAGAATATACGGCGCAATGATTTCAATTCACGGTGATGACAAGGGTTTGATTCTGCCATTTGAGCTTGCTCCAAAACAAATCGCGATAGTCCCGATATTCAAGGCAGAAAACAAGGAGGTTGTGTTAAAAAAGTGCGAAGAAATAAAAAAGAAGCTGAAAAAGTATGAAGTTTCAATTGATGGCAGAATTGGCCTTACACCGGGTTTCAAGTTTAATTACTGGGAGCTGAAAGGCGTGCCTGTCAGGATTGAAATAGGCCAGAAAGATATTGACAAAAAGACATTAGTTGTTTTCAGGCGTGACATAAATGAAAAAACAGCGATAAAGGAAGCAGATTTGTTAAGCCACGTGGCAAAGATAGAAGCAGAATTTACAAGCAATCTGAAAAAGAAAGCTGAAGAAGCCACAAAAAATAATATAGTTAATGCAAAAGATTTAACAGAAGTGAAAAAGGCATTGGACTCTGAAAAGATTGCAAGAGTGAATTTTTGCTCCTTAAGCAAAGAAGGCCTGCAGTGTGCGGAAAAAATTGAAAAAGAGCTTCAGGCATCTGTTCGCGGCAAACGTCTTGACGAAAATGAAGAGGCAAGCGGCAACTGCATAATTTGCAATAAAAAAGCAGCCGCTATAACTTACATTGCGAAGTCTTATTGAAGGCGTCCTTCCTAAGAGAATATATCTTATTAAAATCTTCTGCCTTTCCCTGCTGTGATTTATGGTTCTTAAAAAATTCATATGGTTTTTTATATTACCATATGGTAACCAAAATATTTATATAGTCATGTGCATTGCCAATATACATGGCCTCAAATGACAATAAATCTGGTAAAAAGCTCTCTAGTGTCAAAATTTTAGATCTGAACGAATCTTATAAAAAAATGTTGTATTGGTTTTTTTCATTCCCCGACACAAAATTTGGATTAAATGAGCTGTCTTCTTTTTTGTCCATATCAAAAACAACAGCCAAAAAAATTGTGGGCGATCTTGAAAAATCTGGCTTCTTGGTGAAAGGTGTGTATGGCAAAGCATGGGTTATTTTCTGCAACAAGCAGCATTATTTTAATTTTACTGAGAAGATCGCGTTTAATCTGGGGATGGTTTTTGCAGCATATAATGCCGGGCTGAGGAAACAAATTTTTGAAATAGTCGGCAATGCGAGCGCAATAGTCTTATTTGGCAGCTATAGGAAAGGCGATGATAACGAAAAAAGTGATGTTGACATTGCTGTAGAAGTTTCAGACAATCTTGATTTGAGAATAATAAATATTGGGGCAATCCCCAAATTTGGGTATAGAAAAGATGTGCCTGTAAATCTGCATATATTTTCAAGAAACAAAATAGATATAAACCTGTTTTCAAACATATCCAATGGAATAGTTTTAGAAGGATTCTTAGAGGTTAAAATATGAGGTATAAAAGGCCAGATATAAAAAATGCGCTCAGCATAATCGAAGCTGCGCAAAGGGATATGAAATATACACTTTCATTGAGCTTGACAGAAGACTCTGGTGCCACGGTCATACGCAACATCTACGAGTGTTTTAGAATGCTCGGGGATGCTTTATTAGTTGCTCGTGGCATTGAATCAGACGACCATGTTGCGCCAATAAAAGAATTAATGGGCTTAAATCTAAAAACTACGCGTCCAGTTCATTTGATTGATAATCTTCGAAGATTAAGGCACAACATAAATTATTATGGTTATAAGCCTGCTTTGAGTGAAGTCCGTGAGATTGTTGAAATTGCAAAAAATCTTTTTGAGCCTATTTTTGCAGCCGTTTTAAAAAAGGCCAAGAAGAGCTAGCTTTTATGCGTCATGATGTTTAATGTAAATTTAGCAGATCTTTGTTAGTGATAGTTTTTTTTTGAATCTGAGATTATTAATATGCACGGGTTTGCAGCAAAAAATCAGCCATCACTTATATCGCAAAATCTTATTCTGGGTGTTATGCATTCTTTTCTTGAAAAATGATGTGATTATTGCGATGTACAGGCTTGTGACAGTTGCAATTATCCCGATGAAATAATGGCCAAATCCAAATGCCATGCCGATTGCCCCGGCAAACCAGATGCTCGCAGCAGTTGTCAGGTTTCTTACTGCCAATCCTTCCCTTATTATCAGGCCTGCCCCCAAAAATCCGATGCCTGTGACAATTTGGGCCGCAATTCTTGATGTGGATTGCGGGTCTGCTATGGAAGATATGAAGGTGAACAGCATCGAGCCGACTATGACTAATGTATGCGTGCCTATCCCGGCATCTTTTCCTTTTGACTCGCGTTCAGCGCCCATCAAGAGGCCCGCAAACAGGCTTAAAATTAGGCCAATTAAAAATCTCAGTTCATTTATGCCCAGGAATTCGTCAAGCATGATTTTGATTTAATGTTTTAGGATATAAATATTTTGTATTTTTTGCGCAATGAATGTGGATAATAGCTTTTGGAATAAATGCTTTCTTGTCTATAAATGTTTATAACTAAAATTGTGCCTGTCTGATTCTATGCCAATTGACATTATCATAGGCGGGCAGGGGGGAGATGAAGGAAAAGGCAAGATAGCAGCATATCTGGCAAGGCAAAATAATTACAATATCTGTGCAAGAGTTCCTGCTCCCCAGGCAGGCCACAGCATTTACCATGATGGCAGGCGTC
>CAZBFA010000093.1:3474-3589 GCA_964491045.1 Candidatus Woesearchaeota archaeon | reverse complement strand
GACTCTCATCCCCCCTACTGATCTTTGGCTTGGTGAGCTTATAAAAACATTTGATGAAACTTTTTCAAAAGTTTCTTTACCTCACCAACAACCTAATCAGCCGCCGACTCATCTT
>CAZBFA010000093.1:0-3395 GCA_964491045.1 Candidatus Woesearchaeota archaeon | reverse complement strand
CTATCCAGAACCATAAGTTAGATTATCGACGTGTTACTGAGCCTTTCGCCAGTCCCCTTGCGGGGCCTTAGACTTGCATGGCTAATTAGGAACCCAATAGCAGCACTCTCCCGCAGGATCAACGGGAACTAATATAAGATTGCCTTTATTGGAATTAACTTCAGCTTAACGTCACTACATATCCATGCATCGTACTTGATTATTCAATACAAGTATTCAGTTATTACACAGCGATCAGCTGTGTTTATGCGCCCAAGATTTATGAATCAAAAAGAGTAAATCTTTTCTCATGAGCGCACTGTATTTTTTGCACAGGCCATTTATAAAGATTTTGGTTTTTCCCAGTATCTCCGAATGATTATATTTTACCCCTTTCTCACATATGATTCTTAATAATTAAATTGTTTTTCTGCCCAAAAAAATTATCAAAATCGGCCGATAAAAGCTCGAGTGTTGCCAGTGTTCTTCAAGCTTTCTTGAAAGATTTTCTTGGATGAAGAACAATGTCTTTGTTGACCTTGTGCATTTCAATTAGAAATTCCTTGAAGCTCACCTCTTCCTTTTTATGGAAACACACCCAAAGTGTCTGCAGCAGTTGTTCAAACATAAAAATAAAATATCTTATTTTCATCTCTTTTGATTTGCATTTGATCATGGCCTTATCTTGCACCCTGAACTGTGTTTCTATTCTCCATCTTTTTCTATAAGTCTTGATTATCTCATCAAGATTTATCTCCTCAAGATTTGTTGCAAATACCCAGTCTACTTCCGTGTTTAATCTTTTTGAGAATATGCTTTTTAGAAAGGCAAGTTTGGATACAATGTAACAAAAAAAGGGAAGAAAGCACGATACAAATGTAAAGACTGCAATGCAAAATTCACTCCTACGACAAAACTGGTCAAGCAGATCAAGTTTCGGTCTAATCATAAAGACATTGAAAATGTCAAGAAGAAGTATATTGTTGAAAATATATTTACAAAAGTACCTATCAAACAATATAAAACTTTTTAAAAAACAGCACCATTTATTTGTCAAAGAGGTGCAAAAAATTTGAATTCTAAACAGAAGGCTGCAGAAAAAACAAGAGTCTCTGAAAAAACAAGCGAGGAAGAGCTTAAAAAAGTCATCGGCAGTTACAATCTGAACTCAAAAAATCTGCAAACGCTTATTCATCGATTAGAACAGGCAGAGGGCGGGAAAAACCGTGCTGTTTCCACATACTCCCTGCCCCAAAGGTCAGTTACTTTCTTAATTGTTGGAGACCTGCACATGAACAGCCGGGACATGCATCAAAAGCCAGAATGTGATTTAAAGCGTTTCAATAAAGTATTGGATCTTGGAAAGGAAATGGGTGCTGAATATATTATACAGACTGGCGACGTTACTGACGGCGAGAACATGCGTGGATTTCAAAAATATGGCTTGATTGTCCAGGGATTTGAAAATGTCCTTGAGTACTGTGTCAATGAATGGCCCAATTGCGGCCTGCCAACTTTCTTTATTGGCGGGAACCATGATGAAAGCTATCTGAAAACAGTGCAGGCAGACATATGTAAGCATATTGCCAAAGAGCGTTCTGATTTGCATTATCTTGGCATGAATGAGGGTGAAATTCCATTGCAGCCAGAATATCAAAAATTAATATTGGAAGGAAAAAAACTTCCGGAAGATGCAAGGCCAACCATAATACGCGTAAGGCATCCTGGCGGCGGAAGCGCAAAAGGCAAATCCTACAAACAGCAGCAGCATATCGCGGCATTGCTTGATGAAAAACGGCGCAAGCCAAACATTCTGATTGTTGGCCACTATCATAAGATGGATTATCTCTTTGAAAAAAATGTTCATGTTTATCAGGCAGGGACAATGCAGAGGCAAAGTGATTGGATGAGGACATTGGACTTGCAGGCATATCTCGGTGGTGTTTTGGTTACAGTGCATTACCATAAAGATGGAACAATCTCTCATCTTGAAGACACAGTGCTTGAAAGCGAGATAAATGGGAAGGTATGAAAGGGGAAATAAAATGGCTAAATCAAATAATATCAAGGAAGAACTTGCGGCGCTCGAAGAGAGGCTTTTAAAAGCCGCAAATGAAAAAAGAGTGCATCCGGATACATTGCGATCTATCATAGAAGATGAAAAGCACCCGTCGACTTCGCCAACGTTGAACGTGTCTAATCACATAAAAGACAACAGCCTTGCCTTTGGAGTTGTTTCAGACACATGCTTCAATAGCCAATATCAAAGGCTTGACTTGGTGCATACAACATACCGTCATTTCAAGGAAAGCAATGTTTCATTCGTGCTGCACTGCGGAAATTTAATTGATAAGTTCATAGGAAAAAACCAGGCATCAGAGAATTTTATACATCTTGAATACTTTGACATGATTTCTGCGCTGAAGGACTGGGTCCCTAACATCGGTGTTTCTACATATTACATTGGCGGAAGAAATGAAGCATCTTACAAGGGAAAGAAAGTTTTTGCAGAAGATGATGGGGATATTGTAAAAATAGAGGCAGATATACCGGAGGATATTGCAAAAGTGCGCAAGGATCTTGAATTCATAGGTTGGCACAATGCAAGAGTCAAGCTGACTGACAAGACAACAATTGCAATAGCGAGCCCTCCTTCTGGGACAAGAAAGCCGTATACAATTTCACACCCCATGACCAGCATAGTTGAAAGCTATGGCGGTGGTGAAAAGCCAACCATACAGCTTGTTGGCTACTATAATAAAAGCTGGGAAGGCTTGCATCGCGGTGTTGTGACAATAATGGTCCCTACCCTGCAAAATTCCCTGCCAATTGCATATTCAAAAGCAGAGCCATCTCATGCGCTGGGTGCTTATGTGTTAAAGCTGAAGTTCAAGGAAGACGGGTCATTGGCCCAAAATGGAATCAAAAAGGTAAAGATTGCATTCTACGATTAAATTTGCTTTCTTGTTTTAAAAATGCCTTGTTGCAATCAAGAATGTTCAGTATAATGATATTTTTAACATCAATTGACGGCATCAAAGATATCATTAACCGGCATGGTTTTTGCCGTTATTTATATATCACTTTGCAGTGGTTATAAGCCGAAAGCTTTATATACTACCTATTTCACAGATTTAATACCAGATAGTGATGATATCGAGCAAACAAGAACGTTTGCGAAAAGGGGTTCTTTGATATTTCATAAAAATCAGGTGTTAAATCAAAAATAAGGTGTTTAATAAATAAAAAAACAAACGGAGAGAAACAAAATGATAGTGCAAGAAGAATTTTTGAAAAAGCTTAGGTCAGCATTTGACTTAAACATATACGAAGTAAAGATATGGACAGCATTACTGTCAAGAGGCCTTGCAACAGCAGGCGAGCTTTCTGACATAAGCAATGTCCCAAGGTCAAGA
>CAZBFA010000092.1:0-3608 GCA_964491045.1 Candidatus Woesearchaeota archaeon | reverse complement strand
GCCCATTGTATATTTAAGATATTATATAAGATTATCGAGGCCTTTAAAGGAGTAGTATTTTACTTAACAACATACCTAAAAAATATTATCAAATGCTTCTCTTCGTGAGCTCTCTCGAGATGTAGCCGACAACAAACAATATGGCAAACAAGCCAATAAGCACATACAGTGAATTTGCCACCAACCCCAAATCTGCATTGAACAAAAGTATTTTCTTGATTATGCTTTCACTTAGCACAAATGGATTATATTTTATCATCTCCCTGAATGCAGACGGCAGCGATTCTGTAGGCAGTATTGTATTTGAAAAGAACAGCAGGATGCTGCTGACAGATATTGCCGCAAGAGTCGATGTTTCCTCTGTCTTAAACAAATAGCCTATCAACATGCCCAACAAAATAAAGACGCTTGCGATTATGAATATTGCAAGGCTTAAACTTGCCATGACCGAGAGCATTTGCTCCTTGAAAAAGTATAATGAGACGGCAAAGAGCACGGCAAGCTGATATACAACAGGTCCGATGTTGGCGTTATGAAATTCCTGAAGTAAGCAAGCGACAATTTTTCTCTTATGACTACAGTTGATGACAGCAAGACGCTGATGAACATCACTATCAAAACTATCATTGTCGGAAACAAGAAGCTAAGGTGCTTCTTTTCCTTTGTTATCGGCTCGACCACTGTCTTTATTGGCTCGACAATCAGGCCTGCTTCAGTCACTTTTATGCTGCCTATATCTGCATTTATTGAATTCAATGAAGACCTCATCAGGTTCAATTTAACAAGGCTGTCTGTCAGCTTGTTCCTCAGGCCTTTCAGATTTTCAACAACTTTTGCCTTTGACTCTTGAGAATCTTCCATTGTTGCATGCAGCGAAGTAATGCTCAGCTTTATGTCTGCAACAGAATCCTTAAGGTCATTCACCATAACTAAACTCAGATTGTATTTGCTCGTTATCGCTTTTATCTTTGCATCAACATTTGTGAAATTGATTTCATTAAGGTCAAATGTAACATTTATCCTGCTTAAATCGCTTTCAGCTGTTTGTATGCCCAGGGTTGAGTCGCTGTTTTCCGAGATGAGAACATTCACAAGGATTATCTTTTCCTCAAGGGATTTTTTTGTGCTATCAAGAACAGCCATTATATCTGTTGTAAGGCTTATGCCAAGCTCTTTTGATTTAACAGCAACCTTGTCAGATATGTCACTTGATATCATTGAAGCAAGATTAATTCTTGACTGGTCAACATAAATTTGAAGAGTATTGTCCTTATTGCCCACCTGAAGATCTTTTGGGAAAACAACGCACAGATGATAATCGCCGTACTTGACACCATTCTGGCATAATTCAAGGCTGTTTGCTTTTACCATGCTGTACTGCTGCCCCTTCAATAATTCAATCACAGAATTTGTCAAGTCAGAATAGCCATCTGAATATGTCGCAATCCTCAGGCTGTATAATGAAGACGTGTTAAAGGCCAAGCCAACCAAAAGAATCATTGCCAGCGGGCCAAGCAAAACTATCAAAGCTGATGTTTTAGACCTTATCAAGAGCTTCAGGTCTTTCTTGATCATAGTGCCGAGCTTCAGCAAAGAAAGCAATGGATTAAATGGCATTCTTGCTCTTGAAGCGCCTTTTTGCCTTGGCAGCTCTTCTTTCTTAACTGGCTCTTGCTTTTTAATTGGTGCTTGCTTGTTAACAGCCCCCCCCTTATTGAGCACATTAAGATAGGAGAACCACTGTTTCTTTGTAACCGGTTCACTCTTTTGTTCTGTCTTAACTGGCTTTATTTCTTTAACAGACTTTTCCTCTTTCCCCAAGACATTTGAATATTTGTCGAATATGCCCATTTTACCTTCTTTTTGTCACAGCCTCAAATACCTCTTCCAATGATGGCTTGTTCACTGATAATTCAATTAACTTTTCTTTCTTTGACTTCAATAATGACAATATCAATTTCATCGTGTGATCTGGCTTGTCTGAATATGCAATGATCCTGTGCTTCTTGTCAAATACCTTGCAGCCGTGCTTGCTTAAGCATCTTAAAATGTATCCATAATCTTCATTTTTGGTCTGCAGAGAGATTTCATAATTCTTCGAATATTCATCTTTCAGCTCATCCGGAGTTCCTTGCTGCATTATCCTGCCATTGTTCAGTATTGCTATCTTGTTGCAGATTATTTCAATTTCCCCCAGCAAGTGAGAAGTCATTATAACAGTCGTGTCTTCCTCATTGTTTATCTTTTTGATTAGGGCAAGCAGCTCTTTTCTCAATATCGGATCCAGATCTTCTGTCGGCTCGTCAAGAATCAAGACTCTTGGCTTATGCATCAACGCGCAAGCTATGTCAAGCCTTCTTTGCATCCCTGTTGAGAGCTGATTTGCCAATTTATGCCTTGCATCAGCAAGCTCAATCAATGACAAAAGCTCGCTGATTCTTTCTTTTATTTCAGCATCTTTCATGTTGTACATTCTTCCAAAGAATTCAAGGTTTTCTTCAACATTTAATTTTTGATAATAAGAGCCGCTTTGTGAAGCAAACCCAAATGTCTGGTGAACCAGATTCTGCACTCTTGAAGCTTCATTTGAGCCATACCTTACATTGCCTTTCGTTGCCTTCCAAAAGCCAACAATCAGGTTTAGTATTGTGGTTTTTCCGCTGCCGCTTGTCCCGATAATGCCAAAGACATCTTTAGGCAATATGCTCAGATTTACGCCATTTAGAACAACCTTGCTGCCAAAAGTCTTTACAACGTCTTTTAGTTCTATAAGTGGTTCTGCCATCTTGAATAATTCCATTAATACAAGCAAAAAGGCAGTTATTAAATATTTTTCTTAATTCTTGAATAGTGAAAAAAGTATATAAACGAAAAGAAAATGTAAAATAGTAATGGTGGGCGCTTTGACATGGGTTGCAACAATATTGAGTGCAGTTATAGTTCTTATTGCAGGCCATGTTTCAATAACAGTCATACTGCCAAAGCTGAAGGATTTTTTAAGCCCGGCGCTGAAGGATGAAAGGGCATTGTACGGACTGACAACACTGCTGATGGTCTTGATTGTGGTGCTTGTTTTCAAAGCAGAGATAGACGTGCTTTTGACACTGCAAAATGAAACCTTGAATCTGATTAATGTGTTCAAGCCAGGCCTTGACGTAATCTTGGCGCTTGGAAAGTATGTTGGCTATCTTGTTCTTGTTGTGCTTGGGGTAATGGGATTGAAGTACATAAAGTAAATTTTCTATTTAATTCAGGACATCTCAAGGATTAATATTAAAAATATTAAAACCTTTTTCATTTTTTAATGCTATAATCTATCTTTCTGCTCTCTCTTTGTTCTAACTTTTCAATCATTTTGTTCAATTTATTGCGATTATACCTTTGGCACATAATAGGCCATACATTAACTAACAAATTTAAAGCAGTATAATAAGAGGCTTTTGCATACTGCCCAGAAAAGGCCTCATCAATGGTGAAGGGCATGAATGCAGCAAACATTAATAGATGTATGCCTTCCAAACCTTTTGTAAACCGCCCGAATGACTGCAAATCTTCTTTTTTTCTTCCATCAACGAAAGAGCCAGTGATAGAAATTTTACTGCCGCCAT
>CAZBFA010000091.1:3399-3613 GCA_964491045.1 Candidatus Woesearchaeota archaeon | reverse complement strand
TTTATGGCATAAAACAGGACAGCAGCAATGCATATGACTTCAAAACACTTTTAGCTCCTGCCGCTGGTGAAATAATAGAAACCACTTCCTTATGCGGCGATGGAAATTGCGTTGCCCCCTTTGAAGACGAGATAACCTGCCTTGAAGACTGCAAAGTTTCGAGGAAGAATATACCATGGCTTTAGATAATAATCTTGGCTGTGATCCTTGCATT
>CAZBFA010000091.1:0-3332 GCA_964491045.1 Candidatus Woesearchaeota archaeon | reverse complement strand
GTTTGCATCTGAAGCTGATTTAAGCACAGTGAAAATTTTCATAATGGATTCCATAAAAAAAGGAATCAGCCTGCCAGAAATAACAAAAGCGCTATTGAACAAGGGGTGGAACAAAAATCAGGTTGAGTATGCATTTGAGGATGCAAGATGGGAATTGAGAAAGGTGCTTTTGGAGGTTGTTCCGAAGGCAAATACGAGCGACATAAGCTCTGCTGAGGCATATATCAAAAAATGCGTGGCTGTCGGCATGGATGAATTAAAAATAAAGACTGCATTGTTCTCAAAGGGATGGAAGCCGGAGCAGATAGACTTGGCTTTAAAAAATGCAAGAAAAGGCAAAATCTGAGCATTATGGCAGTTTGTGATTTCTGAAAAAATTTCATCACAGAAAGGCTTTTAAATGATGCATAAGAAACAAATGCCATGGAATTCAAAATCATAAAGCAAAAAGACTCTCCTCTGCTGAATAGGGAAAGGATAAACATAGAAGTAAGCTTTTCTGGAATGACAACGCCAAATAAAGACTTGCTTAAATCAGAGATAGCAAAATTTCTAAAGGCTGATGAAAATTTAATTGCGGTTCGCCATATCTATGGAAAGTTTGGGGAGTGCAAGGCAAAGGCAGTTGTTAATCTGTACAAGGATTCAGAGGCATTAATCAAGTTTGAAAAGAAAAAGGAAAAATCAAAAAAAGCGCCAAAGGGGGCGGCTAAATAGATATGGCAAAGAAAAAAACAAAGAACAAGAAGCCGAGCCAGAAATGGAAAAAATACAGGATATCTAACGGCAAGATTGAAAGGGAAAAGTCCTGCCCAAGGTGCGGACCAGGAATATTCATGGCAAAACACAAGAACAGGTACTTCTGCGGCAACTGCAGATACACTGAATTTTTAAAAGCTTAATCTGAAAATCTCTTTTAAGTTTTAACTACTTTTATTTTATGGCTCATTTCTGCTGCTTCAACAAGGCACGTGTCCAATATCTCTGCTTCCATGTTTTCTTTTATTTTTGCTTCAGAATAATTTCTTTTTTCCAGGCGGCTCTTCAATCTCTTCAAGCCTGTTTTTTTTATTATACACAAATCAGCGTATTTTACAGGGAGCAGATGAGATAAGTGCGAGTCTATAACAAGGCCCTTTTCAATATTTTCTTTTGCTTCTTTAATGAGCGCAATCATGAGCTTGTTAGATTTTCGCGAGTCAACAACATGAGTTTTTAATTTCCTGTCATATCCGGAATAAAGCTTCTTTTTTATTATCAGCTTGTTTAAGTCAATGTACCTGTAATTATACTTTTTGGCAAGCTTCTTTGCAATCGTTGTTTTGCCAGTTCCAGTTGTTCCGCTCACCAGTATAACTTTCATTTAGTCTGCTGCAAACAGCCTTGAGTCTTTTACATTGAATAACTTCAATCTTGCGCCAGCATCAAGCCAGCCATGGGCATAATTCAATGCTGCAAATGCTGTTATTGCATCTCCTTTGCTGTAAAAATGCCTTGCATCATCAAAGTAGCGCTGGGCCATGTCCAGAAATTCCTCTGCAATCGGCTTAAAATTGATTGTTTTCTTCTCTTCAGATAAATTTGACCCGGCTTTCTCAAGGGCTTCTTTGGTGATTGAGAAATATCTATCTAGCTTTTCCTTTGTCAGTGTGTTCATAGATGCTTGGCCTTTCTCTTCCTTTTTTCCTTTCTCATCCTCTTGCGCTGCCATTTCCATCGCATCTGGCCTTTCTTTTTCCATCTTCTGCTTGAACGCTTCATGCAATTTTATGGTTATTCTGCCATTTTTAAAGATTGTGCTTTACAAGCATAAATTTTTTAAAAGGATGCATAGTATGAACTGCATGCTTCCCAAATACCATTTTGCGCTTGGCTTAATACCTGCAGCCCTGATTAGTTCTCTTAATCCCCTGTACGGCCTGCTGTTTTTGATAGGCGCTGTTTTGATAGATTTTGACCATTATGTTGCTTATGTTTTGGCTTTTAGGGATTTCAGCCTTTGGAATGCAGTAAATTTTTTTGAAACAAGAGTAAGGCAATTCTGCCACAATGACACTGGCAGGGTATTTTTGCTCTTTCACAACATTGAAACCTTTGTGGTGTTGCTGATTGTATCAATTTATATCCCGATAACATACTTTTTATTTTTTGGCATGGCCTTTCATTATGGGCTTGACTTATGCTATGATTATGCCACGTTCAAAAGATTCTTGAGAGAATTTTCAATAATTGCTTACATAATAAAGCCAAACAAGGTTTCACTAAAAACATTAAAGACTCCGCTAAAGGAAGTGAATTAAATGGAAAAATTTCTGGCAGCACTTGACCAGTTCAAAAACAAAAGAATCATGGTGATTGGAGATGTAATGCTTGATGTTTACATTAATGGGATTGTTGACCGAATATCACCAGAAGCGCCTGTTCCGGTGGTGCACATTGAGAAAAAATCTTATGCCCTTGGCGGCGCCGGGAATGTTGCAAGCAATATATCCTCTTTTGGGGCTTCCTGCCTTTTATTTGGAGTTTACAACAATAATGATGAATCTGGGAGAACGTTGTCTGCAAAACTGGCAGAAGCAAATATAGATTCACATATGGTTGTTGATGAAACAAGGCCCACAACATCAAAGTCCAGGGTGCTTGGGAAAAGCCGAGGCCATAATTACCAGCAGCTTCTTAGGTTTGATGAAGAACATGCAAGAAATCTTTGCAAAGACCTGGAATACAAGCTGCTCGAAAAGGCGGGCTGCTGGATTGACACAGTTGACTGCATAATCTTTGCTGATTACAATAAGGGAGTATTTTCTGAATTCTTGGCTCAGGGCATAATAGATATGGCAAGAGAAAATGGAAAAGCTGTTTTTGTTGATCCCAAGCCGGCAAATATAACCAAGTTCAAGGGCTCTTACCTTGTGAGGCCAAACCTGAAAGAAACAGAAGAGATCACGGGCATAAGGCATGACGGCAATATTGCTAATTTGGAAAAGATGGCAAAAAAGCTTGCTTGCATCATAGGCTGCAAGTATGCTATTGTAAGCTGCGGTGAGGAGGGCATATTTGTTTACGATTCTGAAAACGGCCATAAAAAGATAAGCACGGCTGCAAAGGAAGTTGTTGATGTTACTGGTGCCGGGGACACGCTGATAGCAGCATTGGCGCTTGGAACAGCTTCTGGATTAAACATATATGACGCAGCAGAGCTTGCAAATTATGCTTCAGGCATAGTCGTGAGCAAGGTCGGGACAGCAACGGCAACTGCTGATGAGCTGAAAAAAGCATTGAAGAAGGTCTAAATCGCTAGTTATTTATTTTCTATATGTATGGTCTGAAAT
>CAZBFA010000090.1:3391-3630 GCA_964491045.1 Candidatus Woesearchaeota archaeon | reverse complement strand
AGCAGATAGCTGACAGGTACATTGAAAACAAGAAGAAATACGAAGTCATAATAACATCTGGCGAAAAAATTGGGAGGGTAAATGGCCTCGCTGTAATTGGATCCAGCATGTCATATTCTGGCATTGTGCTGCCTATCGAATCTGAAGTTACGCTTGGCGGCAAAAAAGCAGAGTTCGTAGCAACAGGAAAATTAGGCCAGATTGCAAAAGAAGCGGTTAAAAATGTTTCTGCAATTGTC
>CAZBFA010000090.1:0-3381 GCA_964491045.1 Candidatus Woesearchaeota archaeon | reverse complement strand
AAATATGACATTTTCATACAATTTTTGCAGACGGGCGAAGGCGTTGAAGGAGATTCTGCGTCGATTGCTGTTGCAACAGCAATCATTTCTGCATTGAAGCAGGTTCCTGTGAAGCAGGACATAGCAATGACTGGCTCCCTGTCAATACGCGGCGATGTTCTTGCTATTGGCGGCGTAACTGCAAAAATAGAAGCAGCAATAGGGGCAGGCATTAAAAAGTCATAATTCCAAAGGCCAATGAAAGAGATGTTATCTTGTCAAAGGAAGACCTGAAAAAAATTGAGATATTGCCTGTTTCAACAATTCACGAAGTTCTTGAAAATAGCCTTGATTGGAAGGGCAAGGAAGACATTATGAAACAGATAAAAAAGGCCCGAAGCAGCAAATAATCGCCTGAAAAACCATTTCGAAAATTTTATAATGCCTCAAATTGGTGATTCTGCATATCACGGGCCCGTAGCTCAGTTCGGTCAGAGCAGCTCGCTCTTAACGAGAAGGCCGTGGGTTCAAATCCCATCGGGCTCAGTTTATCTCTTTTTGAATTGCACCCAAGCTTCTTTGACAGCTTGCGGCTGAGTCAGCTTTGGATTGTTTTTCCTTAACTCCTTTGCTATTTTCATTATCTCTTTTAATTGCGGGTTTCCCATTTTTTGCTCCTCCTTGTTTTTATTTTATATTGTACTGCTCTTTATACTTTCTTTCCAGATAATCCATGTGATATGAGGTATTTAAATCTTTTTTGAAGGATTTTTTGACAAGCTCTTTCATCGGATAAGTGCTCCCATATTGATGAATCTTCTCTTTAAGCCATGCTTTTATTTGGTTTATGCCTGCTTTTGATTTTATTAAGTTATTTATGTTCCCCAGATCATGCTCCATCTCATATTTTATCAGCCCGCTTAAGAAAGTTCCAATTGAATAAGTCGGAAAATAACCTATTGCTCCGTGAGCCCAATGTACGTCTTGCAGCACCCCTTCCGAATCGTTTTTTGGTTCAATGCCAAGGTGCTCCTTGTACTTTGCTTTCCATACTTCTGGTAGGTCTTTGACTTTAATTTTCTTTTCAATTAATGCCCTTTCTATTTCAAACCTGATCATGATATGGAAGTGGTATGTTATTTCATCTGCCTCTGTTCTTATCAGGCTTGGCCTCACCAGATTAAAGTATTCATGCAAGTCATCTGTACCGTATTTATTAAATTTAGGATTGATTTTTATGATTTCATTTCTTATTTTTTTGATAAATTCTCCTGACCTTCCAATAATGTTTTCCCAGAACCTTGACTGGGATTCATGTATAACTAGGCTGAGGTCTGTATCAAACAATGGTGTGTACTCAAGCTTTTCATTGCATTGCATTCCATATAATGCATGCCCAAATTCATGGACAGTTGCGCTCAAGCTTCTTGCGAAATCATTTTTCCCATACCTTGTTGTTATTCTTGCATCATTAAGGCTGAAATATATCGTGAACGGGTGCGCTGAGATATCCATCCTTAACCTTCTTGGGCTGCACTGGAAAAATTCGAGCGCTTTCAAGTTTAGTATTTTCATCTTTTCAGTGTCATAAGTTTCTTTTTCGAGAGCATGTTTTTCTTTGTATTTTTTAGAATTTTTGATTTGCTCAAGCAATTTTTTTAATGGCTTTTTTATTGATGCAAAGAATTTTTCAGCGTCTTTTGCAGTCAATCCCTCTTCAAAATCATCAAGCAAGGCATCATATGGGCTTTTATCATAGCCAAGATACTCTGCCTTTTTGATGCATAATTCCACTATTTTCTCAAGGTGTTTTTCAAATATCTTGAAATCATTCTTTTCTTTTGCTTGCCTCCATGCAACATCTGCTTCAGTAACCGTTTTTTCAAATTCCTCTATGAATTCTGGCGGCAATTTTTCATAATGCCTTAATGACCTTTTCAATACCCTTACAGCACCTTTTTCACAGTCATTCAGATTTTTTTCTTTTTCAGCTTTTTCTATCAGTTCAGTGAATTTTTTGTCGAGGAATAATTTTTGCTGCAATGTCGCTGCCTTTGCAAGGGCAAATCCCCTGGCAGTTACGCCATCTTCAGGTATATAGGTTCTCAAGTCCCATTCAGCTACCCCTGCCAAATGTCCGAGCGCCCACAGTGTTTTGAAGTACTCCAATATTTCTTTTATTGTTGGATTATTGAATTGAACCATTTCCATCTAAAGATAGCATAGGGCATAATTTAAAAAGATATCCTAACATACTAGCTGATTGCTGGATTAAACAAATCTTTTGGGGTTATGGGTACGGTCCAAATGTTTCTTAATCTTATAAATTATGGTTTAACATTAGTAAGGTAATCTTTATAAATTTAAAATGCTGAATAATACCATGCAAGAAGAAGATAGAGTTATATTTCTTAAAGGTAAACAGAGAGAATTTATAGAAGACATTAAAAATAAGTCTGGCCTTAATTGGAAAGAACTTGCTTTTACATCCAACTTTAAGTATCATAGATTAAGATACGACCTAAAAAATGAAATTTATTCTTTAAGCTACAAGGATTATAAAAGGCTTTGTGCAATCGTTAAGGTTCAACCACTTGTTTATCATAAAAATATAAAAGAATTTCGTAATAAAAATTGGGGCCAGAAATTAGCAGGATTTATAACTGGAAATAAGAATCGTGGAAAAATAAAACGCAAAATCAAATACCCGCGATTAAATAAGAAATTAGCTGAGTTTATAGGGATACTTCTTGGCGATGGTTCTATTTCGCGAAGCAAATATTGTATCGAAATAATTCTTAATAAGAATGTTGATAAATGCTATTCTGGATATGTAATGACCTTGTATAAAGAATTGTTTGGTTTAGTGCCCACAATAAAAGAGAGAAATAATACTATTATAATCCAAGTTTATTCATTAGCATTGTTTAATTTTTTAAAATATTTAGATCTCCCACATGGTGCTACAGAGAAGTATATTCCTCAAAATATTTTATCTGATAAGGACTTAAAATATGCTTGTCTGAGGGGGCTTTTTGATACTGATGGTTCTGTTCATCTTTCAAGTCGATGGTGCGTTTTAAATTTTACAAGTTCATCGAAGCATCTGTATAGATCTTTCTTTGACTCTTTGGAAGAAATGGGCCTAAAGGCAATAAGATCAGGATCAAAAATAAACATCACTTCTTTATGGAAAATAAAGAAATTTTTTAATCTCATCGGCAGTAGTAATCTGAAAAATATAATAAAATACATAGAATATACAAAAAACCATAATAGTGTAAAAAACTATGATGCGATAAAACTTTGTCGATTCTATCAAAAAACTAAACTGCCATTTAGGGGGTTATAAGATAATCTGGTTGTCTCCTGCCTTCGGGAGGCAGAAATCCCGGTTCAAAT
>CAZBFA010000089.1:294-3667 GCA_964491045.1 Candidatus Woesearchaeota archaeon | reverse complement strand
GCCCTGCCGGGAATAAAGCTTGAATGATCTGTTTCTTTGATTGCATACTTCAATCCCAACGAGGACATTAATGCGTCAAGTATTTGGAGCATTTTTGTGAAATCAGCATCATTATTGCACAGCAAAACAGCAAGCTTTTCATTTTCTTCAACATTGGTTTCTGTTTTTGGATTTTCCTTGAATGTTGTTCCAATCTCGAATATGTTCTGCGGGTATTCATAGTGCTTGTTGTTTTTTAACACCTCCATCAGTGATGGAATCATCCATGCACGAAGGCAGCAGTATTCTTCGCTTAGCGCATTTGACAGCGCAACAATCTTGGTATTGATATTCATTAATTCTGTTTGCACACCATTGTTTGTTATGCAGAATGTGCTTGTTTCCAGAAAGCCAAAACCAACCAAGAAATTTGCTACCTTTTCTTTGAATGATCCAAGCTCTGATTCCTTGCCAACGGTTGCTATTGTTGGCACAACGGGCGTTAAATTATCATAGCCATATGCTATTGCCACGTCTTCCACAAGGTCTATCTGATGGATGACATCGGTTCGGTAGGCAGGAACAAGAACCACCTTGTTTTTGTAATCATGACCCATCCTGAGCAGGCAATCCTTTATTTTGGCTTCATTAAGATTCTCTCCTATGATATTGTTCACGTAATCTATATCTATTTTCATTTCATTTGGCGCAAGGTTTGGTGACTGCATTGTTTTATCTGGGTAAACAAGCTCAACATTGTATATCTCGCCGCCGATGTCCGCAAGCGATGTTGCGATTATGTTGATTGCTGCGCATAATGTCCTGTAATCAAAGCCAGAGCACTCAATGAAAACATCTCTTGTTTTTTCAGTTATTTTTCCAGTGTCATGCGAGTTTATTATTGGGGGCATTGACAGCACGTTCTTTTTGCTGTCTATAAAAAATGGGAACATGCCAAGGTTTTCAAGCAGATATCCATATTCTCGCCCCGCCGGGTGCTGGCTCAAGACTTGAAGAGCTGTCATCTCTTTTTGCGATTCTAGGGGGCGAAATTTTATTTCATTCGGCTTTTTTGCGGTGTAATAAATTGGCATTTTTATCTTTTCAAATGGATAAATGCCTATTGCCAGCTTTTTCCTGTTCCTGCCATAAGTGGCATGAAGCTTTTCCTGGAGCTCTATTATTTCCTTTATTCTTTCATCATCAAATTTTATGCTCTTGACAACAGCGCAGGCAGTGTAAGGCCTGATGTTCTTCAGGGATTTGTCTATTATCACCTTGTAGCTGGATTTTTTAACCTTGTATTCCTTAATGCCTTTTTTAATGCCAATAAAAGAAGATAGTGCCCTAGCAAAACCTTGCAGGCTGAGCATGTCTGGCCTGTTTGGGTTTATTTCAACAACCAAGCTGTCTTTGCCCATGCTTTCAAGCCCGACGCCCAGCATTGGTATTTTTTCTCTTAATTCATTGTCTGATAAACTCTTGCCAGCCAATTTTGCAAGCTCTTTTTTGTTTATGTTTATTGTCGCCATTTTACCTGAGCCATGTTTTGATTTCTTTTGATTGCTTCAAGTCATTCTTGTACAGCTCTCTTAAATCTGTAATCTTATAGTATTCTGTTATGATTCTTTCCATGCCTTGGCCCCACGCCAATACAGGAATTGCCTTGCCCAGCAAAGGCTTGACAACCTCTGGCCTGAATATCCCGGCCCCTCCCAGCTCCACCCATTCATTTTTTATCGGGTGCAATGCCAATATCTCCATACTAGGCTCAGTATATGGGAAATGCGATGGAACTAGCTTTATTTCCTTGTAGCCCATTTTCATGTAAAATTCTTTCAAGTAGCCAAACAGATTTTTCAAATTTGCATTTTGGTCTATGACAATTCCCTCCACCTGGTTGAACTCAAACAAGTGCTTCCAGTCAAGAGTCTCATTTCTGAACACCTTGTTGACTGAGAAGAATTTTGCTGGCAGGTCTGTTTCTTTTAGCTTTGCTATTGCCTGGGCAGACAGGACTGTTGTATGAGTTCTTAATAGATTTTCCCTTGCAACGTCTTCATTCCATTTGTATTGCCATCCCTTTGACCCGGTTGCTCCGCCATTTTCATGCGTTTCCTTCACTCTTTTTACAATTTCATTGCCCGGCAATTTACCATATTTTGGATTTTTTATGAAGAAAGTGTCTTGCATGCTTCTTGCCGGGTGGTCTTGCGGAACGAACAATGCATCCAGGTCCCAGAACGAAGTCTGTAGCAATGAGCCTTCCATTTCAACAAAGCCCATTTCAAGCCATATCTTTTTTATGTAGTTTATTGCCTGGTTGACAAAATGCCTTTTTCCAGGGCATATTTTTGGAACATTTATCTTAACATCATATCTCCTGAACTTCTTGTTTTTCCATTCGCCTGATTTTATTATTGCTGGCGTCAATGTGCCGATTACATTTGCTTCAATTTTCTCTTTTGATAATTTTGAATACAAATCTGTTAAAGAAATGAACTTCAGCTTTATTATGTCTTTTTTTATTATGCTTTTTCTTTTTGAAAGCTCTGCATATGCATACCTGTCTTCATCACCTAAGTCTTTTATTTCTAAAGGAAGCTTTTTCAGGAATTTTTCCTCTAAGAATTCCTTTGCTAATAGCTTTTTTCCATTTTCTGTCAGTTTTACCCTGCTGTTTGAGAATTCTATTGCTGTTTTTCTTTTTAATATCCCTAAAGAAACTTGAAGCTCTTCATCATTTAGCTTGGCTTTTTCCTTTATCTCATTTAAAGCCAGCTCTTTTGTTAATGCTTCTAAAAATCTTCTTTCCGGCAGCTTGTTTTTCAGGTAAGAAATGCCATTGGAATCAAGATTTATTTCTTCTTTTGTTTCTGCTCTTATTCTTACTACGCCCTTGTTTTCAAGCCACTGCAATGCCCTCATGGCCTCAACTTCCTGCAGGTTTGTCTTTGCAACAATTTCCCTTAATTCAATACCCTCTTTCAGCACAGGCAATACTGCTCTTTCTAGTGGGTGCAAAGTCTCTGCAAGATTCTTGATGTCCATTAACTTAAACGAAATAGAACTCTTTTAAATAGTTTTGTCTTATTGTTTTTCAAGCAAATCTATGGACTCAAGCCATCTTTCTAAATTATTAACAGACCTCTTTTTCCATTCAATATAGTCCAGAATTTCATTTTTGTCTAATTTCTTTAAAGGATGCGGGCAAATATTTACAATGCCCTCTGTTTGTTTAAAAACCTGAACACTATAATCTTTGGAACCATGCTTAACAATTCTCATTGCTTCTTGGTTGCCATCTTTATTTTTGTAAATGTAGTAAAAAGCATTCATGGACAGGCCAATTTGTTTCGGCGTGTAGAAACCCGGGCTTAGCTCATTTCCATGC
>CAZBFA010000089.1:0-262 GCA_964491045.1 Candidatus Woesearchaeota archaeon | reverse complement strand
TGTGTTTTGCCATTTTTTGTTTTCTCCTTTGATTTTTGCCTTTTAGCCCTTGTATTCCAATTTTGTTGGTTTGAAAATTAAAAAATCACCATCTCTTTGGCTGCTCTCGTATGTGACATCCCAGCCAGCTGCGCGGTATCTTTCCATTATAATTTGAAAAACCTTTGTGTCATACTGCTGTGGTAGTTTACAAGAAAATTGAGACTGTCCCGCAAACATTTCTCTTAAACCATCATCAATTATATCTTCGAGTAGTAAGATT
>CAZBFA010000088.1:0-3722 GCA_964491045.1 Candidatus Woesearchaeota archaeon | reverse complement strand
CAAAATTCAAAAAGTTTTTATATGGAATAAACAAATGCCAGATAAACAAAAAAAGAGATGATTAAAATGACCCTTGATGAAAAAATAAAACTGTCAGAAAACCAATCAAAAGTCATCAAAGACAAATATCTAAGGGATGATACCGTAGAACAATGGCTTAGGGGTGTTGCCCATAACATTGCATTAGCCGAATTGCTGTATGATAAAAGGCTGGAGTCCGAAAAGAGAAAATCAATATTCAAAGATGTTTCATACGCGCAAAAAGACGGAATGTTTCTTATCCAGGATGCTTACAAGAAATCAAAAGAAAGGTATGCAAATTTTATGCAATACATCAAAAACCTTGAAACCCTTGCAGCAACAGACGAGGCAGCAAGGGAAATTGTTTCAACTCGCGAAAATGAATTCTACAGCATGCTTTCTAATTTTGAATTCCTCCCCAACACCCCGACACTAATAAATGCGGGAAGGGCATTGCAGCAGCTTAGTGGCTGTTTTGTTCTGCCTGTTGAAGACAGCATTGATGAGCAGGATGGATGGGCTGATGCAGTAAGGTCGACCATGATTATCCACAAAAGCGGCGGTGGAACAGGATTTAACTTTTCAAAAGTAAGGCCAAAAGATGATGTTGTGAAAAAAACAAAAAAAGTAGCCAGCGGTCCTTTGACACCAATGGAAATATTGGATGCCACGACAGGAGGTATAAAACAAGGCGGGGTCAGAAGAGGAGCCAACATGGGTGTTTTGAGAGTAGATCACCCAGACATAATCGACTTCATAACTGCAAAGGCGCAAAAAGGCAAGCTCGAGAATTTTAACATTTCTGTTGCATTGACAGACAAGTTTATGGAGGCATACAAGCAAAATATAGAGTATGAACTTATAAATCCAAGGGATGGAAGCGTGTCAAGAAAAGAAAGCGCAAGAAAGATTTTTGATCTAATAGTCGAAAATGCGCACAAAAATGGAGACCCAGGCATCATTTTTGTAGACACAATAAACAAGCTTCATCCCTTGAAAGAAAAAATTGAAGCAACCAACCCTTGCGGTGAAATGCCATTGCTGCCAAACGAATCATGCAACCTGGGCAGCATAGCCTTGCCAAAATATATTTCAGGGAAAAAGATTGACCAAAACAAGCTTGAGCAAGATATTCATTTAATGGTGAGGTTTCTGGACAATGTAATTGATATGAACAATTTTCCTTTGCCCGAAATTGAGGCCATGACAAAATCAAACAGAAAAATAGGGCTTGGCTTAATGGGGTGGGCAGAAACACTAATCATGCTCGGCATTCCATACGACAGCAAGGAAGCAGTCAGGGAAGCAGAAAAAATCATGAAGTTCATAGATGAAACTGCATTGAAAGCGTCTATTGAACTTGCAAAAGAACGTGGTGAATTTCCAAATGCCCATAACAGCGCATACTCAAAGCAAAGGCACAGACCAAGAAATGCAACAAGAACGACAATAGCGCCAACCGGAACCATAGCGCTAGCAGCGGGTTTGCAAGGCAGTGGCATCGAACCATTTTATTCAATAGCCTACAAAAGATATAATGCCCTGGCCATTGATGCCATCAGAGAAGGTAAAACCCCGGATGAAAAAGATGTATTTTATGAAAAGAACAATCTTTTTGCCGGCATCGCAGCAGAGAACAACTGGTTTGGCTACAAGAATGAAAATGATTTATGGGAGGCGATTGTCAAGAATAAGGGCTCTGTCAAGGGCCTTGAAGATATCCCAATTGAGATGCAAAAATTATTCCACTGTGCCCATGACATAAAACCAGAAGCGCATATTGAAATGCAAGCAGCATTCCAAAGATACACTAACAATGCAGTCAGCAAGACAATAAATTTCAAAACAGGCACAACAAAAGAGGAGATAGCAAAAGCATATCTGATGGCGTATGAACAAAATTTGAAGGGCCTCACAATTTATATCGATGGCAGCAAAGACAGGCAGGTATTGAACCTGGAACAAATGACAGCCATGCCCAAGCTGCCATCAGACAGGCCAAAAATAATGGTAAGCATAACAAGGCGCGAAAAATTTGGCGAAAAGCCAGGGCCAGACAACGGCCCAAATAAGCTGTATGTAACCAAAGGTTATTATCTACCCCCTGACAGAGTGGAAGAAATAAAAGAAATGCTTGAAAAAGAGGGCGCTCTCTTCGAAGTTTTTGGCAACAGCGCAGCGTTCAGCCCAAAGGACTTTGCAACAATGACAGCACACGGAAAAGCAATTTCAAGAATGCTGCAAAAAGGCATCCCGCCAGAAGAGATAGCAAAGATATATCTTGGGTTGCCAGACGGAACAATAGCATGGGAAGAAGGCTACGCCAATCTTTCATTGGAAGACGCATTGGCCAAGGCAATTCTGGGCTATCCAAAAAAAGCAAAGATAACAGAAAGAGGAACATTAGCATGCCCGGGCTGCAACTCCATAGACTATATCATAAAAAGAGAGGGTGGCTGTGATTCATATACTTGCTGCGGATACAGCAAAAAATGTAGCTAAATATTTTCAAAAATGATAATTGGATTGACTTGCTTAATCTCAATCATAAAAACACAAGTTTTAAATACTACCAAAAATAGGTAATTCAATACCAAAAAATAGGTAAAAATATGCTAACAAAAAAGCAGTTAAATATGCTCTCAGTATTCAAGAAGAGCATCTTCACAAGCCTGACTTTTAAGCAGATTAAGCAGCAAAGCAGGCAAAAGTCAAACAATATAGTTCAAATTGCCTTGAAAGAATTTCAGCAGCAAAATTTAGTGAAAATAAAAAGAACCGGTGATGTGATCACTTATGCATTAAATCTTGAAAGTAATTCAGTGCTGTCATACCTCAATCTTATAAATGATTCCGAAATCCACAAAAGCAATGTCCCAAAAGAAACATTGCTCGGCATCCAAAACAGGATATTTAAGCACACTGAATTTTTCATCTTAATTGTTTTTGGCAGTTATGCAAAGAATGAAGCGAAGCAAAGTTCAGATCTGGATGTTGCAGTCATAGTGGAATCAGCAGCTACAAGGAAGAATATTGCCCCTTATCTGGAAACAATAAAGAGGAGGGAATTGACCCAAATAGATTACCATATTTTTACAAGGCTTGAATTTTTAGAGATGATAGATGCAGACTTTGAAAATGTTGGAAAACAGATATTCAAGGATAATATAATTTATTATGGATATATCCCTTATTGCAACTTAATAAAGGGAAGAAAAAATGAATGATGAAGCAAACCTATATCTGCAAAGAGCAGAAAATGAGCTCGTAGCCGCCAAGATGCTTTTTGATGTGTCTGACAATCCTTCGATTCAAAAAGAACAATTCAAGCTTGAAAAGATATTCACATTTTATAGCAACGCAATCAGCCATTCATATTACTGCATATTTTATTCAGCTAAAGCAATATTGATCAGGGAGGGGATAAAAACAGATGTTCCAGAAGTGCATAAAAAGACGCTTGAAGCATTTGAAAAACATCTTGTAAAAACTGGTAAGCTTGATGTTGAGTTGTTGAAGATATACAAAAAGATGGTTGTGAAGGCAGAAGAGCTGTTAGGGCTTTTCTCCAAAGAAAAAGGCAAGAGAGGCATGTTCACTTATCGAAAATTGCCGCAAGCAAACAGAGAGCCAGCCAAAGAATCATTGAATAACGTTTCATTCTTTTTCAAGCATGTCTATAAAATACTGCAAAAATAAAC
>CAZBFA010000087.1:0-3736 GCA_964491045.1 Candidatus Woesearchaeota archaeon | reverse complement strand
CTACAGGCTTCATCGTTTTGGAAGAACAGCGGCGAAATAGACATAGTCCATGAAAATATCCCAATAGAAGTAAAATATCAGGAAAAAGTTAATTTGGAAGATTTTAAGACAATAAGGGAATTTATGAAGAAATTTAACAGGAAAGAAGGCCTGATGCTGACTAAGAATGAAGAAAGAGAAATTAAATTTGAAGAAGGCATGATAAAATTAATTCCAATTTGGAAATGGCTGCTTGAATAAATGGATAAATCTTGTTGGGCTCTTGCAAGAAATGCCCTAAAAAGCTTTATATAATGTGGCAAATTGCTTAGGCATATGCAGGAAAATTCTTTGTGGATTGAGAAGTACAGGCCAAGAAAATTTGATGAAATCAAGGGGCAGAGCCATATTGTGGAAAGAATGCAGGCAATGGTCAAGGCAAAAAACATCAGCCACCTGCTGTTTGCCGGCCCGGCAGGCGTTGGAAAAACTACCTTGGCATTGACTGCAGCAATGGAATTATACGGGGAAAATTACAGGCAGAACATACTTGAGATGAACGCTTCAGATACCAGAGGAATTGATGTCATAAGGAATGAAGTTAAGAATTTTGCAAAAACTATCTCTTTTGATAATACTCCCAAATTAATAATACTTGATGAAGCAGATGCATTGACTAAGGATGCCCAGCACGCTTTAAGGAGAATAATGGAAATTTACAGCAATACCACAAGATTCTGTTTGATAGCAAATTACCCGTCAAAGATAATAGAGCCAATACAAAGCAGGTGTGCAGTTTTTTATTTTAAGCCTCTTGAAAAAAAAGACATTGAAGATATAATAAGCCATGTGGCAAAAAATGAAGGGCTGAAAATAAGCCCTGATTCAATAGACATTCTGTACAATGTTTCTGGCGGCGACGTCAGGAGAGTGCAGAACATACTGCAGAGTTCTGCTTCAATAAGCAAGACAATAACAAAGGACATAATAAGCCAAGTAGTTTCAATTGCGATGCCAAGGGAGATAAAGGAAATTCTTAATCTGGCGATTAATCAAAACTTCATCAAAGCAAGAACACTTTTATTGGAAACAATGCTGAAGCAAGGCCTTTCCGGCCTGGATGTCATAAAAGAAATACAGAAAGAAATATTAAACATTGAAACAAATGATAACATTAAGGCAAGCATGATTGAAAAATGCGGCGAGGTTGAGTTCAGGCTTGTTGAGGGCTCTGATGAATACCTGCAGCTTGAAGCATTGCTGGCAAGCTTTGCTTTGATAAAAGAATCAAAATGAAAATAAAATTTGAATATTCAATACCTTATGACAGGATGCTCACTATAATGAGCTTGAACGATTATGATGAAAAGCAGAAAGATGAAATAAAAGATTATATTTTCGGGCTTTCAGAATCTTGGAACAATGTCGAAAAAAGAGTAATAAAAAGTATTGAAAGAGCATCTGGCTTAAAATTCAAGGAAGATGCAACCTGCTATGTTGTGAAAAATATGGCCGATTATGCTATATCACACCCATTGACATTGAAAATAGAAAAAAATCTTGAAAGGGCGAAAGTTGTATTGATGCATGAATTAATCCATATATTATTCGTCCAGAATGAGAAAGCAGAAAAACTGCTGGAATGCCTTTCAAAAAAATATCCAAAACAAAGCCTTTATTTCAAGGTGCATCTGCCCTTGTTTTTGGTGCAGCGAAAAGTTATTGAGGAGGTTTTTGGACAGGCATACTTCAATAAGGTGCTGAAAGACGAGGTCAAGCTTGAAGAAGGCTATATCTGGAAAGATGCAAATGCCCTTTATCCAAAATTCAAGAAAGACGTGGTAAAATTTTTCAAGATATAGTTTAAAATAAGCTATTTTATCAAAGTAATCATTTTTGATAACTATCAACAATAGAAATATTTATAAATAATCAAAACTGATGAGTTTTACATGAAAACTGTGATTTTATTAAAAATATTGGAAAAATATCCGTTATTCACCGCGAATGAACTTTGCAAAATAACAAACAAATCTCCTGAATATTCAAAGAATGTATTATTCAGGCTTAATAGGCAGGGCTTCATAAAAAGAATAGAGAAAGGCAAATATACTGTTCATAACGATGCGCTAATATTTGCATCTTATTTAATGACACCCTCTTATTTTAGCTTGTGGACCGCATTAAGATATTACAATATGACTGGGCAACAGCCTGTTAGTATATTTGTAATGGCGCCAAGATCTAAAAAGGCCATAAAATTCAGCAATGCCATGATAATATTTATATCAACAAAACATATGTTTGGATATAAAAAAGAAAGATACATGGATTTTGACATATTTATTGCGGAAAGGGAAAAAGCAATAATAGATGCACTTTTATATAAAATACCTATACAAGATATAATCAGGGCTTTAGATGATAAAGAAATAAATTTTGAAAGGCTTTTGGAATATGCAAAAAAAACAAAAAATAAGTCGTTAATAAAAAGGCTTGGATTTTTATTGGAGCATAAAAAGAAAAACATACTTGGTTTAAAGGCAATGGACAATAATTATATTAAGCTGGATTATCTTGGCAAAAAAGAAGGCAAAAAAAACAAAAAGTGGAAGGTTGTTGTTAATACGGGCACATGATAACAAAAAAAGAGCTTGAAGAATATGCAAGGTTGAAGGGGCTTAGCTTGGGCAATGCTGAGAAGGATTATATGATAGATATAGCGCTTCTTAGTATTTCAAAAAATACAAAAAATGAGCTTATTTTCAAGGGAGGAACCTGCCTTTATAAGTTTCACCAGCTCGATAGGTTTTCTGAAGACCTGGATTTCAGCGCGGTTTCAGAGATAGATGTTAATAAGATTATAGAGAAAATAATATCTGACTTCAAAAATTTTGGAATAAAGGTCTCTGAACATAGAAAAAGAGAGCCATTTAATTCCATATTAATAACTTTGAGGATCGAGGGTCCTTTATTTTTTGGCAAGCCTCAGGGTTATGCAAATCTGGGGATAGACATCAATTTTAAATCTGCGGTTTTACTCCAACCAGAACTGCTTTCCTACAGGTCTTTATACCAAGAAATACCAATAGTAAGTTCCCTTTGCATGCAACCCAAAGAGATTTTTGCAGAAAAGATAAGGGCGATAATAACAAGGCGGCGCGCACGGGATTTATTTGACTTATACTTTCTAATGCAAAAAGGAATTTATGCTGAGCAGAGCATAATTTCAAAAAAAATGGAATATTACAATAAAAAATTCGACTTAAAAGAATTAATCAATAGAATAAGCCAACTCGAGCAATATTGGAAAAAGGAGCTTGCAGGATTTGTACAAGTTTTACCTGATTTCAACAAAGTGAAGAAAGAGGTTATAGAAAAGTTAAAAACGGTTTATAAGTAGCTTTTTGAACTTATTGTAAAATGCTGACAGAAAATTACAAAATAAACAAACTGGAAGATGTGAGGTATCAAGATACTAATAAGCTCAAGAATTACATTCTAAGCAAGAATAAAAAGCCGCTGTTGATTTACGGCCCTCCTGGAACAGGCAAGACAGCAAGTGTCTATGCAATTGCAGAGGATATTGATTATGAGGTTGTGGAGGCAAATGCTTCGGATTTCAGGGACAAAAATTCCATAAATTCAATTGTTGGATCTGCTTTAAACCAGGTTTCATTGCTTAAAAAAGGCAAAATAATCTTGATTGATGAGCTCGAGGGGTTTTCCGGCAATGCAGACCGAGGCGGGATAAAAG
>CAZBFA010000086.1:0-3755 GCA_964491045.1 Candidatus Woesearchaeota archaeon | reverse complement strand
ACAAATAAGTAGGTTAATTGCAAAATCCTTAAATTGCAATTATGTTTCAATAAAGCGTTTGCTTCAAGGTAATATTAAGTTTTATCCAATCCCTATTGTTCTAAAATTGTGCCATTTATCAAATAATGAAAAAGCTTAATTGTAAGTTTATAACTGCAAGAAATCATTTAATAATATTAAAAATAGGGGAAAAATAAGACTCAGCAACAAACCACAAGAGCTTAGTAAATTTGTTTCAGATAAAACTACGGTTCTTTTAGAAAAAGAGTTTCATAACAAAATATTCAATAAGATCTTTGAAAGATTTATGACTTACGCTAATGCATCCAAATTTTTAGAAATAAAAAAAGCCACACTGTCAGCTTGTAAAGCAAGAAAGAACAGAATTCCTTTATATTTATTAAATGATATATGCAATATATTAAGCATATCTCAAGAAGAATTGTATAACAATATAAAAGAAACTGACGGGGAAATCGCAGAAATTATTTAACTCGAGTATTCACTTTTTTGCCAAATTCCAAAATGCTTTTTCCATCCATGGTTACTTGTCTAAGCAGGTATCTTAACTCAGAGATTTTAACCCTGACTTGCTCGGTACTATCCCTATCGCGAACTGTAACTGAATTATCACTTGAACTATCACCATCAACAGTGATACATGCGACAGTTCCAGATTCATCTGCTCTTGAATATCTTCTTCCAACAGAGCCAGACTGGTCATAGACAACATTGAATTCCTTTCTTAAGTCATCTACAATAGCTCTTGCAATCTTTTCATATTCATTCTTCTTTACTATTGGGAAAACAGCCGCCTTGATTGGTGATAAATAAGCAGGCAGCTTCAGCACAATATTGTCTCTTGCCTTGTCATAATAATAGCTGTTGCATATCAATGCGAGAAAAATTCTTTCCATCCCAAATGTCGGCTCTATGACTTTGGGAACAACTCTTTTCTTTGTGGTTTCATCAAAAAGCTCGAGGCTTTTTCCAGATTCTTTCATATGCTGGTTTAAATCATACTGGCCGCGGTTTGCATTGCCGGCTAGTTCATAGCTGCCGAATGGATATTCGTAATCCATATCGAAGGTTGCAGAAGAATAATGGCTTAACTCTTTCTTGGTGTGTTCTCTTATCTTTATATTATTAGAAATGCCAAGCTTCTTGAACCAAATCAATTGCTCAGCAAGCCAGTAAGCATGCCACTCGCCAAGCCTTTTTTCTTTTAGCATTTTTCCAATTGTTGTTTCCTTAAGGTCTTCTTTTCCTTTTTCCTGTGTTTCAGCATCAAGCAGCCTTAATTTTATGTTTAAATGATGTTCATCAAGCAAACTGCACTTGTTTTCATCAGGATGGATGAAAAATTCAAACTCGCCTATGTGAAATTCCCTGCATCTGAACAGGAAATCTCTTGGGGCAATTTCGTTTCTGAAGCATCTCCCTATCTGGACTATGCCAAATGGCAATTGCTGCCTTGAAGTTTCCTGAACGAGCTTGAAATCCATGAACATTGCCTGGGCTGTTTCCCCCCTCAAGTAGGCTTCAATATGATCTGATCCGACATTTGTTTTGAACATCTGCTCGACCATCTTGGCCTTGTCCCAGTCATATTCGCCACCGCACTCGCATTTTATTTTTCTTAAATTTGGCCTGTCAATCTTGCTGGATTTCCTGCACTTCTTGCAGACAACCAGATAGTCATTGACATTGAAATTTTCTATGTGGCCTGAAGCCTTCCATGTTCTTGGATGGGAGATTATGCTGGCTTCTATTCCGGTCATGTTGTCCTTTTCGTGCACAAAAAACTTCCAGAAATCATGCTTTATGTTGTTGAAGAGCTCAATGCCAAGAGGGCCAAAATCCCAAAATCCGGAAAAACCTCCGTAGATTTCGCTCGATGGAAAAATAAATCCCTTTCTCTTGCAGAAGATTGCAATGTCTTCAATTGTTATTTTTTCCATATTAATGCTTTAAATCTCTTTTTTTATTTCTGATGCTGATAATCTTTATTGAAAGAAAGCTTAATAAATGTTTCTTCCCAGCTAAGCAGCATGAGCACACTGATAGCATGCTTGTCAAGCGGCAAGGGCACTTGGGGCCATGTCAGCGGAGTGATAAAAAGCGAGAATTGGGACAAGATATTTCTAGTTACAAACGATTTTGGCAAGGAAAATTACAGGCCAGAGAAGAATGTTGAGTATATAATTGTAAATCCATTGCAGGATGTCAAGGAAATGCGCGACATAATATACAGCAGCCTGAATGGAAAGATAAGCGATGTTGAGGTTGCGTTGAACTTTATATCCGGCAGTGGCAAGGAGCACATGGCAATGATAGCTGCGATATTGAAATTGGGCCTTGGGATAAGGTTTGTTGCTGCCAGCGGAACCGGCATGGAGGAATTGTAAGATGGAAAAGATGGAGAATGAGCTGTGCGTTTTTTGCAAGCAGAAAACTTTGACATTGACAGAAGATGAGCAGGATCTTCCTTATTTTGGCAAGGTTTACATATTTTCAATGAGCTGTTCCACTTGCAACTATAAAAAATCTGACATTGAGGCTGCTGAGAGAAAAGAGCCTTGCAAGATAACATTTGAGATAACCTCGCAAAAAGACTTGTCTATCCGTGTTGTTAAGTCTTCTGAAGCCACAATAAATATCCCCCAGTTAAAGATGTCTGTAACTCCCGGTCCAGTTTCAGAGGGGTATGTTTCAAACATTGAGGGAATTCTTTTCAGGTTCAAGAAAGTATTAGAAGATGAAAGAGATGCCGCAGACGATGATGAAACAAGAGATACTGCAAAAAAACTATTGAAGAAATTATGGAAAGTAGAGCTTGGAGAAATGCCATTAAAAATAGTAATAGAAGACCCTTCCGGGAATTCTGCAATAATATCTGAAAAGGCAGTGATTGCAAAGCTATAAAAGGCTGATTTTTCTGGTTTTTAGCATGAAATTATTGCTCATTCCTGCAAGGTCAAATGCAAAAATAAGCTTTTCTGAATTAAGGCTAAGTGGAAAGATAGGAGTAGTCACAACGATACAATATTTAGAGAAAGCAAAGAAATTATGCAATAAAAATTTAATATTTGGCGGGCAGATACTGGGTTGCAACTTTAATAGTGCGTTGAAAATAAGAAACAAGGTTGACAAATATCTTTATGTTGGCACTGGCGAATTCCATCCAATCGGCCTTGCTTTAGCAACTGGAAAAGAAGTTCATGTCTTTAATCCAATGTCAAATAAATCTTATGCGCTGGACAAAAATCAAGTCATTGCATATGAGAAAAAAAGAAAAGTGGGCATATTGAAATTTCTGAATGCCAAGAAGGTTGGCCTGCTAGTTTCATTGAAAGAAGGGCAGTACAGTCCTGGAATATACAAAGGCATAAAAGAGAAAATAAAGAATGCTGAAGTGATAAAGAAAAAATATCCTGAAAAGCAGTTTTACTTATTTACATTCAACACTTTAAGAAAAGAAGAGCTTGAAAACTTCAATGACATTGAATGCTGGGTTAATTTTGCATGCCCAAGGATAGTTGATGATAACAATCAAATAGTAAATGCCAAGGACGTCATTAAATAGCTGAATTTTTTTTCTGTTTAGAAGTTTTACTTTACTCTATGAAAACCTGGCCGGGCTTTATCTTTTCATCAAATATCATCTGCGGATTGTCTTCTGGCCTTGGCATTTTTGACTTTGCGAAATTATATGCCTCCTTTACTGAAATTCTGTTGTCAAAGTTCTTGTCTGC
>CAZBFA010000085.1:0-3776 GCA_964491045.1 Candidatus Woesearchaeota archaeon | reverse complement strand
TTTAATGCCAGTCAAGGAAGAAAACGGCAAGCAGGCATTTGGGCAGCCAATGGCCATCTTAGCATATCAAGGACAAAGAACAGACGTGCCGCTGAAATGCATGTACATAGACAGGCTGATTGAATTTGACGGGCCTGGATTAGACGGATGCCTGAGATTCATACCAGAAATAGAAGGGCAGCAGCAAAACTTGATAGGAGCTGCAATATACCTGTCGCCAAAAGTAAAGCCAACATTGTTAAGCAGGCTATTTTTATTTAATGAAGACAACAAGTATTTCAAGAGGGTTTATGATGACAGCAATGGAATGCCTTTGGCACTGTACAATGGAAGGCAGATAGGGCCATTAAAGATATGGGAAATTTCTTATCCGGATAATCTGACAATACCAAAAGAGTATTATGGTGAAGTGCTTCCTGATCCAAGAGTGGACCAGGTCGGAATGTAAAGGCTGCATAAAAATGGGCAAAGAAGAATGGCAAATCATAAAGGATAAATGGTTTTACTTCAGCATCATAGCGTTAAGCATTTATTTCTTTATCAGGCTGCTTGACCAAAGCAAAATACTTTTTACATTCCCATTAGATTATGCAAATGATTATGCAAGCCATATTGCAAAATTATTTTTTCTGAGCAAGTGCGGCTTGTTTGAAGCATGCCAATACTGGTACAATGGAATTGACATTTTCAGCATGTACCCGCCAGGATGGTTCTTGTTCACATCACCGATATATTATTTGACACAAAACCTGCTGTATGCAACGTTTATATCAGAATTGCTGCTGTTCTTGATTATTTTCCTCATGGTGAATTACTTTGGCAAAAGGCTCGACATTTCATTTACAAAAAGGCTTGGTTTTTTTGCGCTGTTTTCATTCAATGCAATATCCATTGGCAATTTCATAAGGCTTGGCAGGCTGCCCGAGATGTTTTCATGGGTAAATTTCATTGCTTTTGCATTCCTGATTATTTACTTCATTGACAAAAAACTTGGCTTAAAGGCTGTTTTCATAAGCATATTCTATGCATTGATAGCAATATCACACCAGACCACCGCGATAGTGAGCTCTGTTTTATTTTTGTCATTGTTTTTGGCAAAAAAAGGCAAGGAAAAGGCATATGTTGTTTTGCTTGCAGTCCTGGGCTTGCTGCTTTCGTCATGGTGGTGGGCAAAGTATCTGCTGAATGTCAATGATGGAAGCGCCATGACCTATATGTTAAGCAAATGGCTTTTGGACTTCAAAATATTGCTTTATGAAAACGTTGCCGCGATTGTTCTGCCAATTGCATTGTTAATCTTGTCTTACTTTTATTTAAAAGACAGGAGCGGTGAAGAAAAGCTGTTTTTCACTCCAGTTATCGTAATAGCCATTTTAGTACTAACGCGATTGGTTGTTCTTGTTCCGGTATTGAATTATGTTTATACAGACCCATACCTGTACTTTATTTTGTTTTTTGCGCTGTTCTTCCTGGTGAAAACAAGGCTGCCCAAATTTTGGCACAGCATTGCTTTAATAGGTTTAATCCTGCTGCCGATTGCAAGCATAGCAATCAATGAAATACACACACCTTATTTCCAAGGCTACGAGCAAAAACAAAGTGATGCTGTTGAAATAATTGATTATATCGATGGGAGATTTTTCATTGACAGCTACAAGCATTATGAAACCTATCCTGAGCTGCTGAAAGACAATGAGGCCATATTTGGAAAGGCATTTTATGCATTGGCTGCCACAAAAGAAAAACTTGGCGCAGGGGGCTGGAACGAGCAGTTCGTCAGCAAGGAATATAACAAACTTGTAAATTCAAGGCTCACAACAAGAAGCTGCGAGCAAATGAAGGATGATTTAAATAGGCTAAATACCACCGAGGTTCTTGTCTTTGATGAAGACTGCGAAATCATCAGGAACTGCGGATTTAGCGAGAAAAAAACTATAGGAGATGCGTGCTTATATGAAATGGCTGCCAAATGAGATTGAAAAGCTGTATGGTTTTTTAGAGCTGAAGGAAAAGATGTATATTAAACTGCGCTGGCGGCTCTGCCCTTTCTTCTTGATAGAAAGATTCCTGCCAAGCAAAGGAAAAATCATTGATGCCGGCTGTGGCTGCGGCTTGCTGGCAAACTTAATTTCCTTGAACAAAAATAGGGATGTTTACGGCTTTGACCTTAATGCCAAAAGAATTAACATTGCCAAAAAAACCATTGGAAATCGGAAGAACATACATTTTGAAGTTAAAAACGTTAAAGATTTAAAATTAGGAAGCTGCGATGCAATTGTTATGAGTGACTTTCTGCACCACATTCCTTACATTGAACAGGAAAATCTAATAAAGCAAGTGCATGGAAAGCTGAAGAAAAAAGGCGTAATGATTATACAAGACATTAGCAAAAGGCCCTTATGGAAGTACTTGTTTGCATCAAATCTTGACAGGATTCTGAATTGTTTTCCAAGGCTTTACTATAGAAATACCGTTTCCTGGCAAAAAATGCTTGAAAGAAATGGTTTTTCTGTCAGTGTCATAAGAGCAGACCGAGGACTGCCTTTGCCTGATATACTGCTTGCCTGCAAGAAGATTTGAGGCGCAATGGGGTCTTTTACAGCCAAACACTATTATTCTGCCTTTGTTTTTTGTTAACAAATAAATCTATTTCTTTGTTTGTTGTTAATTGATGATTATATGTTTTTAATTAACATAGGCACTATTTTAACCAATTTTTGTTAAAAGAAAACATTTAAATAGAGAGGATTCTTCCAATATGCATGGAAGAATTGGAGAGGACGTTTTTAGAAGAGTATGAAGGCGCTATTAATGAGGCCAAAGCCAAGCGTTATAAAAATGCCACAATTCTTTTTTCTAAGTCGCTTTTTGCACTTTGTGACATTCTTATCCATACAAAATTATCAAAACTTGCAAAAAATCATGCCGAAAGATTCAGAATTTTAGAAGAGTATTATCCCGAGGTCTATGCTATTGTTGACCCTATTTTTCTGCATTATACTGATGCTTATTCAAAATCAATACTTAAGGAGACATGCATAAAGATACAAGATGGAATCAAAAAAATCATTAGAATTCAAAAAGTACCAGAAACAATTAAAGCAGCTATTAAATGATGAAATAGCCGACATAATTCTTTTCGGTTCTTTTGTTCATGGAGATATGCACATGTCCAGCGATCTGGATATTCTCGTGATAACTGGTGATGACATTAAAAACACAAGGAGGGAGAGTATACGTATTCGTCGTGCCTTAAAGGGAATTATCATGTCTATGGATATCCTGGTCGTGCAAGAAAGCAAACTGGAAGAATTAGCAAATGCCCCAGGTTTGATTTATAGAGAAGCTTTAAAATGTGGAAAAGTTGTTTATGAATCCTCCAGATAAAGAACGTTTACCAGCATCTCCTGAAGAGTGGATAATCCATGCTCGCAGCGATTTGACGCTTGCTCAAATTGGACGAGATAATAGTCGAAAAGTCTCTTAAGGCCGTTCTTCTATTTTATAAGGTTGATTTCCCTTTGACACATGATCTGGAAGAACTCGTTGACATCCATGATAGGAACGGGATTACGTTGCCAAAAGAAATGCTGGATGTTGGCATTTTGACACCGTATGCAGTCGAAGCCCGTTACCCAGGCTATTGGGAAGAAATAACAGAACATGAAGTAGATGATGCAATACAGCTTGCAGAAAAGATTGTAACGTGGGCAGGGGAATGTATAAAGAAAAAATAAGGTTCGCACAGATAATATTTACGGTCACCCAGGTTTTCC
>CAZBFA010000084.1:0-3814 GCA_964491045.1 Candidatus Woesearchaeota archaeon | reverse complement strand
ATGCTATTATGCCAAGGCAGATATTATGGCAAACTTGCCAGGATCCAAGAACACTTGTAATCCCAGATATGCTTCCTGCTACCTCAACAAACTTTTCCTTTATTTTGTCTAGCATAAAGTTTACCATATCTCACCAGTTTATAACCATATGTGAAATATTGAAGATAATAAAGCAAGTGTTGCATGCAGTGCTACAATGATTATTGTCGACCAAACAAAGTATTTATGAAGCCCAAATAACTTCCTTCGCTTTTCATCAGGGCAGATTCTATTCATGCAGCTGAGATTGAATGCACACGTAAACATTAAAAAAGTAAAGGACACAACAGCTATAATCCCACTCCAAAATACCAGTGTTTGCCCTAAAATAAATGTTGTCATCTTGATTAATCAGGAATATGGCCCAAGCAATGTTCTTGTTTTTCATTGCCGGCAATTTTATTGCAAATGTTCTTGTCGTTAGTTGCATGAGCAAGAGCATGATAGCAGTCTTCCCTTGTGCTTTGATCATTTATTGAGCCACAATCTTTATTTTGATTGTATGAGCTATATGCAGCCGCCATTATAATCCCAACAGCCACGACACTAATAAAGAGGGCTATAGATTTTATATATCTCATTTGCCCAGCTCCATGTTTATAATTTGCTCAAATACCGCATAAGGCTGCGCTCCAACAATGTTTATGCCGTTTATAAAGAATGATGGTGTGCCGGTAACGCCATATTTTGTTCCATCCTTCGCATCTTCTTTTACTTCAGAAGCCATCTCTCCAGAATCCAGGCAGCTGCTGAATTTTTCAATGTTTAATCCAATAGATTCTGCATATTGCTTCAAGTTTGAAACCCCAATTGCACCCTGGTTTTCAAAGAGTTTATCATGGTATTCCCAAAATTTGCCTTGCTCATCAGCACATTCAGCAGCCTCAGCAGCCTTTTCAGCATTTTCATGAAAGCCCAGGGGGAAATCTCTGTATACAATCCTCGCTTTGCCGGTGTCTATGTAATTTTTTTCAATCAAAGGAAGGGTCTGCTCAAAAAACCTGGCGCAATATGGGCATTGGAAATCGCTGAATTCAATGATTGTTACTGGCGCATTTTTCATGCCCCTGAAAGGATCATCATCCACGCTAACCTCGATTCTTTTTATTTCTTCCCCATTATCATTTTTAATTTCTCCTGTTGGCACAAATCCATTTGGATCATCAAGCCTGCCATATAGATTTACTATCACATAAGTATTCACAACAGCCAATACAAGCGAAACTACAACCAAGATTGTAAGCAATTTTGTTCTTTCCATATCACGCCTCCTTTTTTAGCCTAAACATTTTTGTTTTTTATCACCATAAAGACGCCATAAGCCAGTAAAACAAATCCTGCCAAAGTCAAAAAGTGATTCACAACAGCATTAAATATCCCAAGTGGATGTATCAAAAAATGATGCATTATTGTCAGAGCTTCTGCCAATGCCAATAAAACAAATCCAAAAATAACAAGACCAAAACTTTTGCTTGCTTCTCTTTTATACGCCTTGAGATAAACAATCATCGCCCCAATCATAACAGCAAGAAACATTGCAATATGCTCAACTATCTCAACGTAATAAGTCCATGCCGGAAAACCTAAAGAGCCATAATGAAAAAGTTCAAAGTGGCTGTCACCAGCCGCATTTTCATCACCATGCCCATATGCAATCTGCAAGCTAAAAGAAAAGAACAGTATAACCATGGAGATAGTAAACAGCCAATGCAATGGATTGAGCAAACTCTTTTTCATGTCAATGTACAAATGCACACGATATTTAATAATAGTGAAAAATTAGTGAAAATATATTATCAACCAATCAATTTTCTCCCGCTGGATGTTATCTTTATTGACTTGAACCTGCCTCTTTTGTCAATGTTCAGCAAGCCAAGAGCCAAAAGCCGGTTTAATTTTGCCCTTGTTGTCGGCTTTGTCACCCCAATCTTTTCCGTTATGTCCTTGTAAGCAACAAGCTTGTTTTTTATATTGTTTTCATTCACAAAATTCAATATCTCAAATTCAAAGGAAGATAGTTCAATCTTGTCCTTTAACGACCTTCCATACAGGTCAATGCTGTCTGATTCTATGGCCTTGAGCTTGCTGGCTTCCACCATCCCGGGATTTAATGACAGTATCACAATGCAGCTGTTGTTTAACACAAGGTCTTGCAGCATGTGCATGTTTCTGACAACATCATCAAAGCTATTTTCAGCAATTATATAATCCAGCCTATCAATAAGAACAACGCTTTTTTTAGACTGCCTTGCAAACTCAGATATCATCAAATAAACATTGTCTATATCACTCTCACACAATATCCCGGCAGCCTTGCTCTTTGTCAGCCAAACAAAGGATGTCTTTTGCAGGTTATACTTTGCTTTAAAATCAGCGGGTTTTTCCCTGATAAAGCCCAATCCAGCATAGCCATTGTTCAGGCACCTTATGAATAATTCATGGGTGTTATTTTCATTGTCTTCTTTGATGAGATAAACGTGCTTTGGCTCCAGCACCATGTCTGCCTGTGTATACCTGTCCTGCTCTGTCTCAATTTTAATGCCCAATTCATTGAGATTCATGCTTGCTTTTTTTGCAGCAGGCTTTGCATTATTCTTGGGGATATGCAGCAATAAAAATACCACGCCCATAACAAGAACAAAAATCAACACCAAGTTTAGCAGATTCTTGCTTTGCGCAGGCCAAAATTTCTTGCCAGCATTTTCAAGCGGCGTTAAAACAACAAGCTTCCAGTGCTCAGAGCCAAAATAAAGATCAGACCTTGTCGCTATGCTCTTGCCAATGCCATTTATATCAATAATTCCTGCCTCATAACTTGCCTGCAATGTTTCATTGATTACTTCATCATTATTTAACCCGCGGCTGCTCAAGATTATGTTGCTGTCAGCAGGGTTTATCAGAAAAAATAAGCTTCCCGCCTTCTCCAGCGATGGATAAATATGCACATCATAAAGCTCATTCACATCAAGCAGGGTAAGCAAAACACCATTGAATTTTCCGATAAAATTTGGATAGGGCGTGTATTCAGTAGTCTCAAACAAAGGGGCAGATATTACAATGTTCTTTCCAATGCCATGTTCAAAACCAACAAACGGCCCTTTTGTCTCTGCAGGAATCTTGAAATAATCCTTGTTTTTTATATTTAATCCAACATAATCCCCGAGCCCGCCGGATGAACATTCTACAATAGTGCCAGTGCTGTCTGCTTTCAAAATGTCCCTGGCAATGCTGGTGATTCCAGAATTGCCCATGCTAATCGCCAGATCTTCCTTTTTCCCGGTAATAATATCTAAGCCAGCGCATTTGCCTGAACTGACTCCATCAATTATGGGAAATTTGCTTAAAGTGATTAGTTCATCCCTTGCCTGCATTACAGCAGCTTCAACCTTGCTCGTTATGTGCTTTGTATTTGTCAATTGGTTCTGCATCAGCTGTTCTGTCAGCATATTCTCTGTGCTGAAATAGGAAAAAATTGCCAGCACCAAAACAATACTGCCTATCAATGCCATTGCAGCGAGCAAAATATGGAGTCTTTCACCTTTTGCCAAATTGTCCAATATTGCCATGTTCACAACAAATTCCTATAAAAATTGGCTTTTTGCACTGTTTTTTCACTATTCTTTAGTATGATTTAAATAATGAGCAAGTTTTTTAAAGTGTTCTATGCATATTGCTTCAATCAATTTTGGAGGTGCGTTATGGAATCACAAGAGCAACAAAGTGCGCGTGTCGAACATAATCTAGACAAGCAGGGAACAGTGCATGAAAGCGAAGA
>CAZBFA010000083.1:0-3830 GCA_964491045.1 Candidatus Woesearchaeota archaeon | reverse complement strand
TATAGCATGTAATCAACCGCTAACGCCAGCCGCTTTAGCGGCTGGTAGTTTACTTCATGCAGCTCAAATTTTCTAATTGGGCAAACGAACCCGTATTTTTCAGTATCATAATTTTTTATGTTAAATGCGCTGCCAAAATCAACACAGCTTCCGCCATTATTCTCCAGCAAAGGGGCTAAAGCATCCCAATATTCAGACCATAGTTTGCCGTTCTTCCATACCTCTTTGATTGAGCACTCATGCAGATTGGCGATGGATTTTCCATATGAAGCCAAAATTGCGCATGGATATAAGTTTCCATTTGGTAAAATTTGCAGGTGGCTTTTTTCTCCATTAACAATGCAGCCCATTCCTGTGGTCCAATTTTCTTTTTCTATCAATGGCAGTTCTAAAGAAATTCTCATGCCACAATCAGAGTAAGGCTTCAATCTTGTTCTGGCAAATTCCAGCCATTTTATTGGCTCTACTGCTGATTCTTTGCTCTTATTGCCTCGCCCAACTGGAGTAAAATCCCTTGCTCGTCAACGCCGAGGCTTGATGCAAGCTCGGTTATATTTGGCAAATCCTCCCGATTGCAGCCAAAAACAGTTGTGTTTATTTTGGTATAAAAACCGACTTCTCTGGCTTTTCTTATGTTTTCAATGACTCTATAGAAAGTTTTTTCATCATTTTTTCTGATATTATTATACACTTCTGGTGTCGAGCCGTCTAAACTTATTGCTATGCCATCAAGCCCCAATTGCCTGAACCTGGTTAATTTTTCTTCTGTCAACAGGGAACCATTTGTTACAAGTTCAATCTTATAGCCAAGTTTTTTTCCGACGGAAATCAGTTCATCTATATCATTTCTTATCAATGGTTCCCCGCCAGTTATGTCAAATCTTTTGCCCCCAAGTTCCTTGGTCTCAATTAATATGGTCTCTAATTCGCTTGATGAAAGCTCTGGCATTTGAGCTATGCCCGAGTCAAATGCACAATGAGTGCATCGAAAATTGCACTTGTTGGTTACATTCAGGTCTAGTTTTGGCAGTTTTCTATTTTCCATTTTCCTTTATTGGTATGTACAGGGTGCACAGATACAGCTCATGTACATTCCAGTTATTCTCCAATTTTCTTTTCACTTCTGGCTTGCTCTCCAAAGGGTTAAGCCAGCATAATGGATCAGGCCCGTCAAAATGCCCCTGTTCCAGATAAGAGGCTCCTGCGTCTCCGCCTTGGCAATGATAGTAAGCATTGCAAGACATGCATTTCCCTCTTGGATTTCTGCCCCTTATTTTTTTGAATATTTCTGAATCAAGGATCTCTTCAACAGTTTGGTATTTTATGTTCCCGCCAGATTCGCTGAGAAACACGCTTGGAGAGACCTCGCCATTTGGTTGTATTCTAAATGCTGTGGAACCAGAAGGGTCTCCGGGCAAATAATAATTTCCACCGAATGCTGCCCTGAAAATTGGTTCTGGGGTTGGGATATCGTCTCTTTTGAACTTGCTAAGGAGAGTATAGGCATTTTTTAGATCTTCTTGTGATAGCGCTAAATCTTGTTTGTTGTCTATGCCACGGCCATTTGCCCTGAAACGATTAAGCCTCCAAGAATCTACACCTAATCTTTTGGCTAAATGGTATAATTTTTCCAATTCTTGTTCAGAGCAGTTCAACTTCGTCAGGCATGTCACCATTTCATTGCTAACTCTCTTTTGTGCTAAAGTCTCCAAGGCATTTGCTGCATGCTCAAATGTTCCTTTTTTCCCCCGAAATAAATCATGTTGGTTTTTATCAGCAAAATCAATGCTAACCCCCACGTCATGAAATAAATTTAGGTAACCCTTTATTCTATTGAAAGTTGTTCCATTTGTAGTGTAAGATATTGCAATATTATTTTCTTTGATGTATTTGCATAAGTCAATGAAGTCCGGCCTTAATGCGCATTCCCCCCCACCAAAATTTATAGCTATGACATCTGCTGTTTTTAGTTTGTCCACTATGCTAAAGCATTCTTCCAAGGTTAGCTCATTTGCGTCTCTCTTTCCAGAAGCATTATAGCAGTGCATGCAGCTGAGATTGCATGCTTTCGTGAGAGACCATCCGGCAATTAGCATTTTGCCTCCTGCAGCATTTTTTCCAATATTTGGATATTTGCTTCCTTTCCATTATCCAACAAGTTTCTTGCAATTTCAGTGTGGTAGCTATGGCTTTTCAGGAGGTGCAGCTGCTGTTGGCGCCATTTTTCATCATTTGGCACGTCAAGCTCCATCCTTATTTTTTCACCTTGCATGAAAAAGGCAGGCTTTCCAAGATTGTTTAAATCTGCATCGCACAGTGCTTGTTCTAAAAAGTTCTTTGGTTTTTGCGGGATTTTTGTTGCAAGTATCAATTCTCCAACCTTTTCAGCTTGTGCAGAGGTATAGCCTATTTTAGGCAAGTATTGCCCTGCAAAATCAGCGCTTCTTTCTTCATTGTCTTTTGCTCTAGGTATGAATATAATATCATGGAGCAACGCGGCTGTGCTTAGCAAAAATCTGCCTTCATAATCCAAATTGCTCCGTAGAGCCAAATCATTTGCTGCGGAACAAACATCCATTGCATGGCCGAAATTATGGTAAGGCAGTTTTGGCATTAATTCTTTGGCAACATTAGTCAGGGTTTCAATTTTTTTTGCATATTCATTTCTTTCCATTTTTGGCTTCCTCCGATACTGTATAAGTAATATTAAGATATATTAAAAATATTTTATTAAAAATTTAGTATTTACCGCAAAATTTATATACTTTATACGGTTAATAATAATAATATGAGATATTTGCAGAAAACCCATGAAGCAGAAAAAATAAAATTAGACGTCAAGGACATGAAGATATTGTCCATTCTTTCAGCAAATGCCAGGATTCCGCTTACACAGTTGTCCAAGAATGTTGGCTTGTCCAGGGATGCTGTTGCATACAGAATAAGAATTTATGAGAAAAAGGGCGTCATTCAAGGTTATAGGGCTATGGTTGACATGTCCAAGTTTGGATATGCCGCACACCATCTGTTCATCAGGCTGAATAATCCTGCTGAAGAAACAGAGCGAAGAATATTAAGCAAGTTAATCAAAAATCCTTCTGTTAGGGCAGTTATTAAATTTAGCGGGAATTATGATTTTGAAATTGCATTTGTGGCCAAGGGTATAAATGATGTTGATGAGATTTTAACCCAGATTATAACTGATTGTTCTGAATCCTTGCAAGAATATGAGTTGTTAACAATATCCAAGACATTTGTGTCAGAAACTTTTCCATTAAGTTTTTCTAATTATAAGGCAGCAGCCAATAGCAAGAAAGGAACAAGCAGCAAGAGCGACAAGAAAGACATCGAGATATTGAAGATCATTAGTGAAGATGCGCTTTTGCCGTTATATGACATTGCAAGCAAAGTTAAGCTATCTGCTGATGCCGTTGCATACAGAATTAAGAACATGTTAAAATCTGGCATTATAGTAAAGTTTATTCCAGTGATCAATTATTCCTCTTTAGAATATAATCTGCACACTCTATTTTTGAACATCAGCAGTTTAGACAAAGAAAAAGAGCAATCATTGAAATCTTTTTTGTCGAATGACCCGAATGTTTTGTGGGCTGTGAAAACAATTGGCAGGTTTAATGTTTTAGTTTACTTGCTTGTCAAAAATATCAATGATCTGCAGGAGACTATCCAGAAAGTTAGAATTTTGTTCCCAAACCAGATAAATCATTATGAAACCTTGATAGCTTATGAGGAGCACAAGTATGTCTATTTTCCAAAAGAGTTATTTTGATTGAATCATCTTGCGCCAGAAGAGGCATAACCTTTATTAA
>CAZBFA010000082.1:0-3837 GCA_964491045.1 Candidatus Woesearchaeota archaeon | reverse complement strand
AATATCTTCTCTCACAACAGTTCCAAGAACTTCATCTTTCTTTAGATTAGTGTTAATGCATCTTCCCATCTTCATCAAAAGCCTCTTGTTTGGCTGCAAGGATATTGCTGAAACTTGCCCCCTAATTTTGCGTTGAACCACAGGGCTTAAGCATTCAAAGACTTCCTCTTGCAAGAAATCAGCATCAAGAGTGTGATAGTTTATTCCTGCTTCTGGCTTCAATATAAAGGCAACTTCATATTGTCCCGGCTTTAATGAATCTAACAGCCCTCTTTCTAAGAATCCTTGCTCAAGAACATCTATCTTGTAAGCGTCTAAAAAATCTTGAGTTCTTGAAGGCAGTCCAACTGCTGAATTTAATGTTCTTACATCTTCAAGCATTGCCGGGTAACTAAAGGCAGGCATCATTCTTCTTGGATTGTTTATTGCATCAAAAAGCTCTTTTGCGCCTTGTGCCGATTCCAGCTTAGAATATTTTTCATTTCCCACCATGTTTTGCTGCAGTAAGGCTAACCTATCTATATCAGTCATTTTTTCCAGATTTTCAGCCACTATTGCGCTTCCAGTCATTTTTTTTATTGCTCCTTATTTTAATCATAAATTTCTATTATTTGTTACCACTTTCTAGTTTATAAATGTTTCTATTGTGCATATTGCAGCTTAATGCCACCAGCCAGGTTATCTCAAGGCTAGCCAGGGGCAGCTGCCAGGCTTATTCCATTGGCAAGCACAGTGAATACCAAAACTCCAATTAAAGAAATAACAAAATACAAAGACATGCCAAAGAGAAGGTTCTTGCTCAAGCTGTTCTTGAAAGCAATGTTATCAAGCCCGTTTTCAACTGCATTGTTCAAGTAAGTCAGTATTATTATGACCTCGAGAACATAAAAGCCGACAATAAGCTGGAAATGATAGCTGGGTATTACATGCTCTGCTTTTATCAATGAGAGCAAGCCGCTTATCCCGCCAACAGATTGGTCTTGAACAGCAGCCGCGCCAATAGCAAGCTGTTCTGTAAGCTTGTTTATTATGGCAACAACCATGTAAGAAACGCCGACAACAATTCCGGCAATGGCAGGAGTCATGAAGCTTATCTGGCTCTGCATACTTGAAGTCACATCAGCAAGCAGGTCCTTCAGCCTTTCATTAACCTCATGTATCTTGTTTACATACTCGCTTATTGCCATCATGCTTTTCGAAACAACTATCGGCCCTTTTTTTGCTGATTCCAATAAAACCCTCATTGATGTTTCAACCAATCCAGAAGGGAACATCAGTATGGCGCCCCTTGATGTGTTGAAGATTGCTTCTTTTAGGCTCATGCCAAGTTTTGTTAAATTTACGCTTATCAGCCTGAAAAACTCGCCTGTTGGAGTTTCACCCATGTCACTTGCAACCCTTGAAATTGCCACCTCGACAGGAATTCCTCCGCCAACCCTGTTGCCTAATTGGAATAAGCTGCCAATGAATTCCTTTTCAAGATCTTTTGTCCTGTTTCTTATCTCCATCAGCTCCTTGGTTTTAATCTTGTAATAGATGCCAACTGCTATTGCAATGCCTAAAGGGATGAACAAGCTCAATATCAATGCAAAAACCCCAAATGGCCCTGCGCATATGTCTTCTTTGCATTTGTAATCAAGATATTTTCCTGCCACAGCTCCAGAGCCAAAGCTGGCAGTATCGAGTGCAGGATTTGTAAAATGCAGTATTACTGGCAGCAATCCTATGATTAAAAATACAAAAAGCAGAACTCCGGCTATGAAGCCAGCGCCAGCGCCATAAGTTTCTTTTTCCCCGAGCAATATGGCGCTGCTGTATCCAGTCGGCCTCTTTATCAGCATATTATAGCCGAATATGAAAACACCAAGAGGCAAAATTATGTTGTACAAGATTGCAAGATGATTCCATTTGATAAGGCCTTGCAAGAAACTTCCAAGCAATGGAAATAAAACCAGCCCTAAAATAGGAAGGACTATACCGAGCATATACAATATTGTCATTGGCGATTTTAAATCATGGGCAAAATGCAGCATTCTTTCATGTGTGCCATCTAAAATAACCTTCAATGCCTTTTCAAGAAGCTCAACTCTTTTCTGGTCAGACGGCTCATACAAAGAGCTTTCTATCAGGTGCATGGATTCAACAAATTCCAGATTGTAAGTGCGCCATTCTTCAAGGTAGTTGTCAATGCTCTCTTTTATAGTTGAAAACTTGTCAGTCTCAACATCCCAGAATATCTTTCTTAAGTCCAATGACAATGGATTTCCAATGTGCTGCCCGGCAAATTTTATTGCATGCTCAAGATTAGGGGTATGCCTCATGTAGATTATAATGTATAAAATGCAGACAACCATCTGGTTGCTTGCAGCAAGCCTTCTTTTGTTGGCCAGGTATATTGGAACCTTGCTTAAAGGCCTTATTGCCAGCGCTCCAAAAAGCATCAAAAGCAGAGGCCATGCCAAGACTGGCCTGAAAGCGCCAGTGCTGTAATAAGATGATATCCCTGACACAGCAATTATCAAGATTGCCAAGAATATCACTGCCATTCCAAAGAAAAATGCAAATCCAAGGGAATCAGATGGCTTTATGCTCAAATGAGAAAATTCAATTGCCTTTTCAAGATTTTTTTCTTCTTCAGGCTTTAATTTTAGCGTAAGTATGTTTCCAAACAATCTTGCTGTATTTTCATAAAAAGAATCAGTCCCGGCAATGGACTCCTTCCTGAAAATATCATATTCCCTTGAGAAAACCCTGTTGTCCGGCAGCTCAGCAGCAGTTAACTCTATGTCCTCGCCAAGTTTCCTTTCATATTTATGCAGTATGTCTTTTACATTATCATCAGCCATCTTTTTAGCTACAATAGATGGTTTTAGATATTTAATCCTTTCTAGCCTTGTTAAATCAAACCTGAATGGCAAATTTTAAAAGGCTTTTTCTATTGAAGAATGTCATGGAATTGTTCGAAAAACTCAAAAAAGTAGCTGACAACCAGCCTATTAAGTATGTCATGAAAAATTTCGCCAAGACAAGCATGAAGCATCCCCATTTGACAATAAATGAATGCTCAAGATTTATGGCACGCTGGCTGAATGGAACAACAGAAAAACCAAAAGAAGGATTAAGATTGGAGCAGCACTGCCATTCTCATTTTTCAGATGGCGATGAATTAAGTGATGTGATTGATGAGCTGTTCAAAAAAGACATTGAAATATGCTCCCTTACAGACCATGACAATTTTAAGGCATTTGACAGCCTGAAAGATGGCAGCTATGATCTTGAAAAATTAAGCACGTCCGGCAGCAAATATGAACTTGACTTTTCCAGCGACAATCGGTCCATGATTATTCATTCCAAAGGCAAACATGTTGTTTTGTTCAGGTCAATTGAATTGCTCACAGACAAGGGAGAGCTCGGAATCCATTGCTATCCGAACAACAATTTATATGCAAAGATGCCGATGGAAGATGCAATAGATGAATCAGTCAGCAGTGGCGCGTATGTAATAATAAACCACCCATACCACTGGTTTGGCATCGGAATCAACGGAAGAAAATGCATCGAGCTTGCAGTAAAAAAGGGAGCAATAGCCTTTGAAAAAAATGGCACCGAAATACCATTTCAGATTCATTCTGCAATAAGAGCAGAAATAGATGCAAAGCACTTTGGAATTTCTCTCGTCACTTCAGGAGATGCCCATAGGCTTTTTATGTACGGCCTCAGCGGATTAACATTTGCAGAAAAGGATTATGAAGATGCTTTTCTATTAAATAGCGAATATCATGCAGATGCAGCAAAACACCTGATCAAAACAGGCAAGTTTGAAACTTACTTTAATTA
>CAZBFA010000081.1:0-3856 GCA_964491045.1 Candidatus Woesearchaeota archaeon | reverse complement strand
TAGTTATTGCATCAACAATTGAATCTTTCCCAAGATCCAAAAACTCTATTCGTATTCCGTTGCTTCGATTAACATTCAAAGTAGCATTAGCAGCATTGTATGTGTACTTTATTTTTTCATTAGGGGTTTCCATTGAATAACTGCTGCAGCCACCGAGAGCCAATGCTCCTGCCAATGCAATGCTTGTTAAGGTTCTGTTTTTTGCCATTTTTTGTTTTCTACTCCCTTATTTTTTTATTATCTATATATTTAAGATACATTTCTGAGACCAACCCGCCAACGCTATAAACAAACATCGTTGCACCAGCAAGAATCATTGTTTTGCTCACATTTTCTGTGCTTAGAAGCAGATTAAGATCCCGGTCATTGAATATGCCATTGGCAGTATTCATATCCCAGTATAAGATACCGTATCCTAAAAAAGATGTGCTAAGACCAGTAATCATAGCATTTGCTTTAGCTCGAAATTGAACTAAGAATTGGTTGACCCCCTTTTCTTTATTTTCGTTCTTGCACTTGTTCTCAAGGTCAGTCATTTTTTGTTTTCTCCTTTAATTTTTAATCCTCAAGATATTCTTCCCACCCGGATTCTAGTAATTGTTCTGGAAGATTATTTTGTCTTGCCCACTTTAAATATTCTGTTTTTAGGTATTGCAAGCATAACCTATTATGCTCTGGATTTTGCGGGTTAAAAGAACCTTGTTCTGTTTTTATTCTGGATTCTATACTATCATTGAGCCCTTTTACAGCAGCATATTCCATGAATCCAGAAGATAAAACCATATGTACATATACATCCGGAGCCTTTTCTGCAAGAACTTCTAATTTACCAAAATGTGACTCTATTTTTTTCCTAAATTTTTGAAAATCATCTGTCCAACCCATTAGTTCCATAAACTTTTCCATTTTTTTTCCTAAATTTTTTTATTTATTATAAAACCCTGGGAAAAGCCTCTTGCGAGACTCGTCCCGGGGAAAAGAGGTGATACAATTCTAGTGTGGTACTACTATATAAAGCTTTCGTTATGTGCCCATTTGCTAGTGGTTACATAACAAAGGCTATTTTTATATACTTTGCCATGTAAAAAGCATGTATGGGGTCAATAGAAACAAGCAAAATCATTAAATATCTGAAGCAGGGCAAAATCATTATTTACCCCGGTGATGAGGCTTATGAGATATTCTGCTGTGCCTCACACAAAGAAAGCCTTGAAAAGCTCCTGAACGCAGGCATAGAAGGCATTCCTTCATTGGTTGTTAACAGCAAAGAATGGATAACCAAGAATTTGAATGCAAACAGCAAGTATATAGACAAGCTTCCTGGGCCATTTACATTCATGCTGAAACCGAAAAAAGGCTCTAAAATATATAAGGAAATTATCCAAAATGGCCTTGTTTCTGTAAGGTTAATCGACAATGAACTTTCTGCATTATTGGCAAAAGAAAAATTAATCTTATTTTCATACATCATAAGAAAGAAAGGCAGGCTTATTATTGACAAAAGTGCAATACCGGGAAGTGTTAAAAAACTGGCTGATTTTGTCATAGACAAGGGCAAATTGGAAATCAAGCCGCACGTTGTCATAGACCTTACTGGTGATGTCGCAAGGCTGGTGAAGTAACATGAAATGCGCAATATCTGGTAGTTTCAAAAAATATTATGAAGAGATATGCTGGGCTTATGATATCTTTGAGCAAAATGGCATGATGGTGCTGTCTCCCAAAAAAGCTACAATTATCAACCCCGGAGAAGAATTTGCTCTATTATCAACAGATTCTGCCAAATTAACAATAAAACAATTAGAAGATAGGCATTTAGCAGCAATAGCAGATTCAGATTTCTTGTATATAGTAAATCCTAATGGCTATGTTGGGAACAGTGTTAAATTTGAAATGGGGTATGCACATGGGCATAACAAGCCAATTTACTCATTAGATCAAATAGAGGATGTTACACTGCAAAAATACTTGTCAAAAATTTGTCTGCCAAAATGTTTGGTGGATTTTTTGAAATAGGCTAAAAAAGATGAAAGGGCAAAAATTAATCATTGGCGTGAGGCACGTTGATGAAAAGGAGTTAAATGAGGTAAATGCCTTGCTTTTTCAGCGCAGGCCATTAAATGTTGGGCTGGAACTGCCGGAAGATTATTTGCAAAGGGAAGAACGTGGAATTGGCACCAGCTTCTTTGGGGATATCAATTCATATTTGATAAATGTTGGCATAAGTGTTCTTTATTTGGAATCTTCTGCTGCTTGGGACACGCACCAGACAATAGATATTGCAAGGGCTGTTTTGGAATGCCGCGTCAGGGAAGGAGATCTGCGTAAAAAATTAAACAAAATAAATGAGGATCTTGCTAAAAACAGCCAGTATACTGCCCCAGAACTCCTGCATCAGCTTAAATTTTTCCGTGAAAGATACAAAAAAGCGCTGGATATTGTAGCAGGAATCTATAGTATGGAGGAAATAACAGAGTTGTGGAATTCTTCAAATGCCAAAAGGGAAGCTCATGTGTTTTATAGGATATTCAATGACAAACCAGAGATTGTAGTTATAGGTGATGGCCATGCGCGGAAATTAAAAGATAGTTTGGCAGAATATGATTATATCAGGCTGTATCTGTGAGCGTCACGTTGTTAAAAGAATTTTGCCCATAAATATTTAAATTCTCAGTACTTGGCATTATAAGAAAAGAGGATGAAAGAGGCAGTAAGAAAAGATGTTCTGGATATAATAAGAGATAGCATCAAGGCCATAAGGCAGGAAAACACTTCTGAATTAAGAGAGCTAAGCGACCATACTCTCCATTCAAGTGCAATCTATCAAGAAGAAGACAGCACCGCAATAGCAGTCATAATCTATTCATTGTACAAGATATACAGCAAGCAAAAACCCCAAGCTTCTCCCGGCTGGCCGCTTTTCAACAATGATGTCTTGAAATTATTGGAAGCGGCTTACAATGCATTAATAACAGCAAATGTGGCGCAATACAAAATTAACATCAAGAAGCTGCTTGAGCTAATATCAAAATTTGAAAAGGCGTTTGGCACATTTGTCACAGAAGTCATAGAGCAGAGCAAAATAAAAAAGGGCTCTAAGCTGGTTTACCATGGCCTTTCATTGGGCAGAACAGCGGAGCTTCTTGGTGTTTCCCGCTGGGATCTCATGGATTATTTAGGAATAACAAACATAGCAGATATGCAGCCAAGAACAATAAGCATCAAGGAAAGATTAAAGCATGCAGAGAGGCTGTTCTTATGAAAGCACTTGTTTTTGATTCAAGCACATTAATCAGCCTGGCAACAAACAACTTGCTTTGGGCATTGCCTTTGCTGAAAGAAAGGTTCAACGGCGAATTCTATATTACGGAGGCCGTAAAGGTGGAAGTTATCAATGTTCCATTAAAATCTAAAAGGTTCAAGCTAGAGGCAATGCAGCTTCTTTCATTGCTTTCAGATGGAACCATAAAAATTTATGGCAGCGAGGAATTAAAAACAAAAGCAAAGCGTATAATGGACTTGATAAACAACGTTTATATCGCAAATGGAACAAACATCAAGATAGTGCAGGAAGGCGAAGTTGAGGCATTTGTATTAAGCTCCATGCTGGACTGCACGTTTGCTGTTGATGAAAGGACAATGAGATTATTTGCTGAAGATTACAAGGCAATGTTTACCGTGCTTTCGGAAAGGCTGCATACACCGATATCAATAAATGAAAAAAACCTTGCTTCATTCAACAGGGAAGCGCATAAGGTTCCGATAATAAGGTCTGTAGAATTGATGGTTATGGCATACAAACTGGGGATTTTGCAGCAGTATCTCAACCCAAAGGGGGGTAAGATAGCCAATATTG
>CAZBFA010000080.1:0-3915 GCA_964491045.1 Candidatus Woesearchaeota archaeon | reverse complement strand
CTCTTGGCTAGGTGCGGAGATGATATTGATGAATCAAGAAACAAGGCCAGAATCAAGTGATTCTTTGCTGCTTCCAGCTAAAAAACTCTGCTTCCGAAAAGGTTAAAAATGGTCTCCTTTATGCTTAAGCTAAAATGGGAAGAATAAAAACAAGGCTCATCAAGAGAACTGTAAAGACTCTGCTCAGCAAGGATGACAGGAAATTTGGCAAGGAGTTTGAGAAGAACAAGAAGATGGTCACTGAAATGCTGGATGTAAGGTCAAAAAAGCTGCGCAATGTAATAGCTGGCTATGTAACAAAGCGGGTCAAGGCAAAAAAGTAGACTCTCATGTAGGAAGTGGTTAAAATGACTGAAGAAAACAGGAACCACATTGTATTTATCGGTTCAAAACCTTTCATGAATTATGTAACGAGTGTTGTCATGCAGTTTACAACGCAAAATGCAAATGAGGTTGCGTTAAAGGCAAGGGGAAAGTTCATAAGCCGATGTGTTGATGTTGCTGAGGTTGCAGCAAAAAGATTTCTTGAAAATACAGTTGTAGTAAAAGATGTAAAGATTGATTCTGAAGAATTCAAAAACGAGGCTGGAAAGCCCGTCAAGGTTTCTACAATTGAGATAACTCTGGCCAGAAAATAGTTTTTTGTTTTTAATTGGCGCTGGGGAGATTTGAACTCCCGACATCTGCCTTATGAGAGCAGTGTTCTAGCCAGGCTGAACTACAGCGCCACTATCGTAGAAACTTAATGAGCTTTTCAGCAGTTTCCTTGTCTTTGCCTGTTTCATATTTCTTATTGGGCCAATTTAACTTCAGGCCGTCATTTTTAAATCTTGGTATTACATGAATATGGGAATGCATGACTAATTGGCCGGCTGCCTTGTAGTTGTTCATCCCCAAGTTAAAGCCGTCCGCTTTCAAGCTTTTCATAATCGCATCTGCGACTTTTTGCACGGTTTTTATCATTGCAAGCAGGTCATCATCTTTCATGCCAAGCAAGTTTTCAGAATGTGATTTTGGAATAACTAATGCATGGCCATAGTTGATAGGGCTTATGTCCAAGAAAGCCAATGTTTTTTCATCTTCGTATATCTTTGTTGATTGAATTTCACTCTTCAATACCTTGCAAAAGATGCAGTCATCCATTCTTCATGCCTCCCTGTTGAAAAGACCTTTCTCATAGAGCATTTTTGTGTAGCCCGTGTTTTCTATCTGGCTTTTTTTGATGCTTAATAATCTTAATACCTTAACTATTTTTGCTTTTGCTTCCCGCACTTTGTCTTTTTGGCATAGCACTTCCACTTCCAGAAACCAGCCGAGATGCTTTACATTGTTTATTTCTATGTTAACGCCGTCATAAGTGTAAATTTCAGAATCCTTTATTTTTTGAACAAATGACTTGAAGCCAAATTCCTGGAGGAATGCAGTAAATGTCTTTATGTCATCAACGTAGAATTCAAATTCTTCTTTTGTAAGAACATCTGTTTTTTTATTCCGCCCTTGCCCAAGCTTGAAGTTAAGCGTGTACTTTTTGCCTTCTTTCCTGACCCTAAATCTCTCTTTTGGGTATCCTTCAGTATTTTTAAAAGTGAAGTAAATATCCTCTTTCCTTGTCTTTTTCAGAAATTTTGCAAAACTTTTTATCTTCTCTCTAATTTCTCCCACATCCTCTATCTTCACCTTTGTTTCAACTTCCATCCATGGCATTTTTTTATCCTTTTTGCTTTTTGGACTCGGCGGGAATTGAACCCACTTTACCGCCTTGCGAAGGCGATGTCATACCGTTAGACCACGAGCCCGTGGAATTGACGGGTGCAAGAGGTTTAAAATGGTTTCTTTGCTGGCTTTTGATACTGAAGAGGGCTGAGGCAAGGAGCACCACAGTGCGAAGAGTTCTCTGCTAAGAGAATTGAACTTAATACTGGTTATATTCCCTGAGGAGCGACTTGATGTTAAGGTAATCTTGAGGGTGACGAAGGCAAGCGGAGCGCAGAGTTCTGTCTTTATTGATTTTGTGAGCCTAAGGCGAACCTAGATATAATTGAAGCACCCCAACCCTAAAGGGTGGGGATTCTCATAAAAATATTTGGCATGATAAGCCCCCTGCCTCTCAACGTATTCTTTTGCTTTTTCCAAAGTGATGTGGCCAACTGAAGCAATAAACTTCCCATCACCCCACAAGCTTCTTTTTGTTTTAGGCACCCAATAAAACTTTTTTAGTTTCTCTTCTTTTGCCAAAAACAAAAGTCTACTACTATATCCCTTCATAAGTCTTACAACCTCTGCAGGGCTCATGCTTGGCCTAAGATGCACCAATACATGAACGTGTTCCGATTGAATCTCATATTCTTCCAACTTGAATCTATATCGCTTTGAAGCTTCTTCAAATGCTATTCCACAAAGTTTTTGAAGTTCAACGTCTGCAAAAACCTTGTGACGATATTTGGTAACCCATTCAAGATGCCAAATACTCCAACCTACACCATGTTTATAGGTGTTTTCTTGGTAGACCGTCATTGAGCCTCGCCTCCTTTTGGAGGCTCATCATTTTACCAAATAAATTAACGGCTCAATGCCGTTTAAGAAATATTCGTTCGCCATTCACCCCCAACGCTCTAAGCGTGGGTATCTCTGGTGAACAGTTATTTAGAAAATAAGACAGAATTGAATGTAACCCTTTATACATGAAAATGCCTAGATTTCTGGGCTAGAAGGTCTTTAAGTCGAGTTCTTATGCGGCCGTAAGCTCATTTTCTGTAGTAATTAAGCAGTGGCTTTTCGGCAATGGGCACGAAGTGCTGCATGATTTTTGGTTAAACCCGAAAAATCTGCGGATATTTATGCCAAGCAAATAAAAAGCCAAATGGGCTAGATGCAAGGCATGGATGTCATATACTTAATGCAAAAAGAGATGTTCAGGAGATGCTACAGCCCCAGAACAATAAGCACATATGTTCAATGCATAAGGCAGTTTATGAGGTTCTGCAAAAAAGAGCCTAATTGTGTAACAAAGCAGGATATTAAGGCTTATATCGATGTTTTTTCTGCAAAGAGAGAAGCCGGTAATACGATAAATGTGCATTTAAATGCGTTAAAATTCATGTTTGAAGAGATTCTTAACAAGAAACTGACAGTAAAGATAAGATATTCAAAAACACCAAAAACCTTGCCTGTGTTCTTGACAAAGGAAGAGGTCATAGGGCTGTTTAAGGCAGTAGAAAATGAAAAACATCTTTTGATTTTGGAGATTATTTATTCTGCAGGCTTAAGGGTTAGCGAAGTTGTAAATTTAAAAAAGTGCGACTTTGATTTTGAAAGAAGGATCGGCTGGGTTAGAAAGGGCAAAGGAATGAAGGATAGGCCATTTATCATTGCCAGGGCGCTGGAATCAAAGTTAAAGGCCTATGTTGGCAAGAACTGCCAAGCAAGTGCGGGCTACCTTTTTCCAGGTGCTAATGGGAGAACTCTGCATATAAGGACTGTGCAGGAAATTGTAAAACATGCAGCAATAAAATCGGGGATAAAAAAGAATGTGCATCCTCATTCATTAAGGCACAGCTTTGCAACACATTTGATTGAAAATGGCTATGATGTTGCTGCGGTGCAGCCTTTGCTGGGGCATAATAGCGCTGAAACAACCATGGTGTATATTCATATGGCTAATCCAAAGATGATAAGTGTAAAAAGCCCTTATGATGATTTAGCAAAAAATAATGGACAGCAAGAAAAAGAAGCTGAAAAATAAAATTTAGCACTAGCATAAAGCGCAAAATCCATGTAGTAATTAAAAAGTTGCTAAAACCAGAGGACAAAAAGGACAAACGTGCGCATAACCTTTATAAAGAAACATGGGATAATGGTATTTATAGTCTCATGAAATAGTTCGAACAGGGAGGCTTAATGGGTTTTTGCCAAGGT
>CAZBFA010000079.1:0-4037 GCA_964491045.1 Candidatus Woesearchaeota archaeon | reverse complement strand
GCTGGAGATTAACTGAAAAGATTTAGGGGCAAGCAGTTATATCTGCTTTCGAGGATAGCACAGTGCATTTTCAAGATTCCAACTGCAAAAACAAGAACAAAAAAGCTTTTAAAGAAAATTCCTGCACTTATTTAAGACCCATCGTAGCTCAACCTGGTAGAGCACTCGGCTGTAGATAAATTCACTAATTCGACATGGCATTGGCTAAGGATGAGAATTAGATAGCTGATCCCGGGACGTCGCAAGTTCAAATCTTGCCGATGGGATTTTTATATTCAAAAATTTTTAGTTTGCAAAGATCAACAAAATAAAAAAAATGCTAAAAAAACCAGCCAGCCCAAAAACAGTAAGCTTTATAAATGTAGAAGTTGTTGGTGGTAAAATGTTTAATATGCCTTCTAAAGACAAAATAAGACAAAATAACCGTTATTTACTCATAAATAAAGTGCTCCGCAGAGTATTTTATGTTATAGAGGCAAAAACAGGTTATTATTGGATTTAGAAGGTTTTAAAAAGGCAGATACAAAAAATGCCCTAGTGGTGTAGTGGCTTATCATACGGCCCTGTCGGGGGCATATCATGCTTCGAGCCTGTAGAAAGGCCGTGACGCGGGTTCGACTCCCGCCTAGGGCGTCGGACCGGTAGCTCAGCCTGGATCAGAGCACCTGTTAAAAGCAAAAGGTGAAACTTTTATCCGGGAAAGAAATCAGGGGGTCGCGGGTTCAAGTCCCGTCCGGTCCAAATATAATAACAAAACAAAATGGTTGACGTGTCAAAACATTCACTTGTGCCAAAGCACATCAGGCTTACTGAAGAGGAAGCTGCAGAAGTGCTGAAGAATCTAAACATTTTAACAAAGCAATTGCCAAGAATTTCTAGCAAGGATCCGGCAATAAAAGAGATGGAAGCAAATAAAGGGGAGATCATAAAAATAATCAGGGAAAGCCCGACAAACAAAGAATCAATATTTTACAGGATAGTCTCAGAATGAACAAAAAAAACATCTTGATTAAAAAATATTTTGAATCGCACTCTTTTGTCGAGTCAAACATAAATTCCTTTAATAATTTTGTTGATGTGGAAATGCAGAACATAGTGAATGAAATGGGTGAGATTGTTCCTGCAGTAATACCACCAGATATAAAAGAATTCAAGATTAAATTCAACAAGATATGGATTACAAAGCCCCAATTAGTGGAGGCAGACGGCAGCAAGAGAAATGTTTATCCAATAGAATCAAGATTGAGAAAATTAACGTACTCAGCGCCGATGTACCTTGAAGTTTCAGCATACATTGATGGAATCCAGCGTGAAACGTTCACGACAGAAATTGGAAAATTGCCGATAATGCTAAAGTCAAAATACTGCCATCTCCACAATGCAAAGCCAGAGGAATTGATAAAGAATCTTGAAGACCCTGATGACATGGGCGGTTATTTCATCCTGAATGGCAATGAGCGAGTGTTGATTACAGTAGAAGACCTTGCATCCAACAGGGTGTTTATACAGGCAGGCAAGACCGGGCCAAGCAAGCATACTGCAAAAATATTCTCTGAGCGCGGCGCCTATAGGATCCCGCATATTATTGAGCAGATGAAAGACGGCATAATTTATATAACTGTCACAAAATTCAGGCGTGTTCCATTGATTGCATTGATAAAGGCGCTTGGCCTTGTCAAGGATCAGGAAATAAGCAGCTTTATTGCATCAAAAGATAAGAATTTTGATGACTTGTTCATTAACCTGTATAACTGCATGGACCTGAAGACAGAGGATGCATCGCTCGAATTCCTGGCAAAAAAAACAAGCGCAATGCCGCAAAAAGATGAAAAATATGAAAAGATAAAGGAAAGCCTTGACAAATATCTTCTGCCCCACTTAGGGATAACCCCGAAAGACAGGATTTACAAGGCATACATGCTGTGCAAGATAATGAGAAAGATGTTCCTTGCAGCAACAGATGAAAGTTATGCAGCAAGCGACAAAGACCATTACATGAACAAAAGATTAAGGTTATCCGGTGATTTGATGGCAGACTTATTCAGGGTGAACCTAAGGATTTTAATCAATGACATATTGTACAATTTCCAGAGATTAATCAAGAGGGGCAAATTCTCCTCATTAAAAATAATCATAAGAGACAAGCTTTTGACATCCAGAATACAAAGCGCCATGGCAACAGGCAACTGGGTTGGCGGCAGGAAAGGAGTAAGCCAGAATTTGGACAGGATAAGTTTCATGGCTTCATTGTCACATTTGCAGAGAGTTGTTTCGCTGCTTAGCTCAACTCAGGAAAATTTTGAGGCAAGGGCACTGCATCCAACTGTATGGGGCAGGTTATGTTCAATTGAGACCCCTGAGGGAACATCAATCGGCCTTAGAAAAAATCTTGCAATTTTGTGCGAGATAACAAGAGAAGATGTCAACGAAGACAAGATTAAAAAAGTTTTGGAATCAAATGGGTTGGTTTTGAAATGAGCGACATTTACCTTAATGAAAAATTCATTGGAACAATTGAAACTCCTGCAGAATTTATAAGCAAAGTTAAGGAAGAAAGAAGGCGCGGCAGAATCAGCCAGAACCTAAATATCTACCATGACACAAGGCTTGATGAAATCTACCTGGACACTTCAAAAGGCAGGCCGAGAAGGCCAGTAATAATAGTTGAAAACGGCAAGAGCAAGCTGACAGAAGAGCATATAAAAAAGCTTGAAAAGAATGAATTAAAATGGCAGGATTTAATCAATGAGGGAATAGTTGAATATGTTGATGCGGCTGAGGAAGACAATCTGCTCATAGCTTTAAATGAAGAAGCTTTGACAAAAGACCATACCCATCTTGAAATCTCGCCATTAATCATGCTTGGGCCGATAACCTCAATAGTGCCATATGCAAACTTTGTGCAGAGCGCAAGATTAATCAGGGGGACAAAGGCAACAAAGCAGGCTCTTGGCTTGTACGCTTCAAATTTCCTTGTTAGGAATGATACAGATACCAATATACTGCATTATCCACAGAAACCAATAGTAAGGTCATTCGTTCATGATGTTGTAAATTTTGACAAGCATCCGGCTGGCCAGAATATGGTGATAGCAATAATGAGCTATAAAGGTTACAACATGTCTGATGCCATAATACTGAATAAATCATCAATTGAAAGAGGCATTGGCAGGTCAACCTTTTACAGGCCTTACTCTGCAGAAGAGCTGCGTTATTCAGGTGGATTTGTTGATGAAGTCTGCATCCCGCCAAAGGATGTAAAAGGCTACAGGGCAGAAAAAGATTATTCAAACCTTGAAGAAGACGGCATCGTGCATCCAGATGCAATTGTAAAAGAAGAAGATGTTATTATTGGCAAGGTCAGCCCGCCAAGATTTTTAGGAGAGCTTGAAGAATTCAGGATAGCATCAAATGTGAGAAGGGAAAGCTCAACCTCGGTCAAGCATGGCGAGGGCGGCATAGTCGACTTCATTATTATCACAGAAAACCAGGAAGGCAACAAGTTCATTGAAGTCAGGTTAAGAGATCAAAGAATTGCTGAAGTGGGAGACAAGTTTACAGCAGGTTATGGGCAGAAAGGAGTCATTGGCGCCATTATTGCAAATAGCGATATGCCCTTTACTGCATCCGGCATAACGCCTGATTTAATATTTTCGCCGCACAGCCTGCCGAGCAGAATGACAATTTCATACTTGATCCAGATAATTGCGGGAAAAGTTGGCGCATTAAATGGCCGTTACATTGATGGAACAACATTTGATGCAGAGCCAGAAGCAGCATTAAGAAAAGAGCTGTTGGAGCTTGGTTTCAGGGAGAACGGCACTGAAAAGATGTACAATGGCATAACTGGGGAGGAATTTGAAGCAGCAATATATGTCGGTAATATGTATTACATGAAATTAAAGCACATGGTAGCCAACAAGATGCATGCAAGGGCATCTGGGAGAATACAGTTATTGACAAGGCAGCCAATAGAAGGTCGTGCAAAGGGCGGCGGCTTGAGGCTTGGAGAAATGGAAAAAGATTGTTTCGTAGCC
>CAZBFA010000078.1:0-4141 GCA_964491045.1 Candidatus Woesearchaeota archaeon | reverse complement strand
TATTGTCATATACTATAATTTCCTTGGCATTTTCATAATACGGCAGCATTAAAACCGTTTCAGACTCATTCAATCTCAAGCTGCCACCAATGGTTATTCTGCCAGTTTTTTCATCAACCGCGTCATAATATATATCCAGCGGGAAATCAAAAAAAGTTACATACAGGGTTTTGTTGTCATAGCTCAAAACTTCTGCTATAAAATCGTCATCGGGCTCTTCTACAGGATAATTAACGGGCTTTACATCAACAGCATTCACTGATATATCCCCATAACTGTATTTTAAAGCCATTTCATAATAATGAGGAACTGAAGCATGAGCAATGCTATTCAAAGACAGCAAAATAAACAGCACTAATATTATCTTTTTCATTCCTGTTCTCCAAAGGACAATACCTTCCTGTAATCTTCAGGCGTTATAAAACCATACTCATACAGCAGGCCGAGCTTTCTCAGATAAATATTCTCATCCGGCTTGCCCTGGCTTATCAGCGGTTTGAAAAAAGCAGGCCTTGTGTGAGCCATTTCTACAAATGTAGCAATATCCTCATAAAAATTCTGGCCCCCATAAGGATTTACAAAGCCATATTTTGGGCTTGCATCGCCTTCAGAGTCATCCCAAAAAAATTGCGCACTAACAATAGATGGATCATTTGGATTAATAAACTCTTGCTTATCAACAAGGCTATAATCTGGTTTTAAAAGATGCCATCTCCTTGTGAATTCAGACTTTTTTAGCTTGGCTTTTAGCTCATCTTTAGCCAATATTGTCCTTGTTTCTGGCTGCAGTGCAACAATCCCAATATGCGAACCAAGTATCCTTGAAGCTATTGCAATTTTTTTTCTTAATATTTCTAAATTTGCATTATCTTCTGGCTTGATATCCCAGAGCTCCTGCTCTAATGCAGAGATTTCATTCAGCATCTCAGTTCTCCAGTTTCTTAATTCAACTAATCTATCCTCTGCCACATTGCTTGCAGATATCTCATATTCATGCGTTAACACGTGCGCAGCTTCATGAGACATAATAACTTCATCAGACAGATACTTAGATTGGACACTAATCTCATGGCCATATTGAAATGCACAAGCAGCAGCCCAAGAGACTCCGCATACATGCTCCCACTTTATGCCGGGCTTATCCTTGTCATAGACATTGATCTTCTTTATTGACTTCACTACTTTTTCCGGCAAATCTTTTAAAATCGCTGTAAGACCCTTTATGTCTTTTCTTGATACACTGCCAGAATGGTCTTCAATTCGGATATTAGGAAAATCCTTTGAGAATTGGAACATAAATTCATTGTACTTCAGGAATATGTTCCGCTCTGCAGATTCAAGCTTTCCAGAGCCAATGTTCAAGACCGTTAATGAATCCTCATCCAAAACCAGCATTCCTGGCTTCTCTCTGCGCATGATGAGATCCTCTCCTTTTGGATCTTGCAAGGCAAAACTCATGGGCATTGCAGAGAGTTGATCAAATACTTTGGAATAACCCGCGCCATTTGCATAAGCCTCAATGTTGAAGTTTCCATTTGTCAAAACAAATGGGTTCTGCTCTGCATCGTAAGTATTTTTCAATTTTAGGCTGACAAGAGGTATTTTTTTCTCTTTAGACCGAGATTCTATTGACAAAGCCAGATTATTGACATCAAAGAAAGCCAGATTTTCTGCATCACTAAAAAAAGGATTTCCCTTATTGAATCGCAGATCAAAAGATGTTGTTGGAGATTCAGCATTTATCAATAATCTCCCACTCTCGGCATCCATAAAAATGAATTCCTTGGCCGACTCCGGAATTTTATCTCCTAAAAATAAAGGTATTTTGTTGAGATATGCCTGAGTAAAAGAAACGCCATTAAATGTGCCTTGCACAACATATGGCTGCCCATTCTCAAAAACTAATTCGCTGCCCAAAACACCGCTGTCCACAATAAGGCTTTTTTTATTTGGCAGTTTCAATGTTACTCTATTATTATAGCCATCCTGGTTTATAACAAAAAGCTTCACCTTGTCGCTTGCTGATGGACTTGAAATGGATGATTTATCAGGATAAAAGAGCACCTCACCGCTAGAAGTAACTTTTATTTGGCCCTGCTGATAATAATTATCCGCAAGATTTACGTGGCCTTTTTCACCGCGCATTGCAGTCAATACATTATTCCTTACTGCTGCGCCGCTGTCAAGGCCCGCCAGTTCAATGTTATATTTCTTTTTTATCGCTTCTTTTGCCTTTTCAAATGCCTCTTCCTTTGTTGCGGCAATTTTTGTTAGGTCATCTATCTTATCAAGATTATCTGCTATCTGCTCTGAAGTCATGGCCCGAAATTTATCATATTTGATGTCGTTGACAGAAGGCTCTGGTTTTATTGCGATATCAGCCGAAATCATGGGCATTAAAACCAAGATTGCTGCAAATATTATTACTGCCTTCATGTGTATCACCTGTATTTGTGAGCAAAGCTAAATTTAAGCGTTTCTCCTGCCATGCCGGAATCATCAAGCAGAGTGAACAAAAAGATGTTTTCATCAAGCCTGTTTATCTCAATGCGGAGATTATGCCCCGATACAACATCAAGAACGCAGCTGAAGCAAATGTCATCGCTGCTTTTTACCATGCCACTTGACAATATCTTGCTTGCTGCATAAACCTCTTTGAATCTTGCACCATGAATAGAATAATCAAATGAATCCAAGCTGAATGCAAAATCCCCTTTTTGCATTTTTACTGGAAATTTGACCTTAAAATCCATTGTATTTTCACTGATTAGGGTTCTTGTGGTTGCTTTGCCAGAATCAATCTCAAAGCCTTCTTTCCTGAACTGAATGAAATTTTCCAGGCAGAATAATAATTCTTCATTGATGTATGAAGATATTTCATTTTCAATTTTGCTTATTGAAGGCACAATCTGCTTGTTCTCATAAAAATAATAAGGCACGCCGGAAAATCCGGATTTCACACTGTATTTAGGCAATTCAAAATAACCGCCCTGTGAACTTGTGTAGATTAAGGCATCAATTGCTGTTTGTTCAAGGCAGGAATCTATGCTGGCTTTTATTGGCGCAGCAAGCCCTGGTATGATGGATGCAGAGGCTAATTGCTGGCTTAGCTGTTCGCTGCCGTAATTAAGATAAAAAATTACAGCAGCAAGAATTAGGAGAACCACACCAAGAACAACAAATATGGTAACCTGCGCTTTTTTTGATTTTACATATTGTTTGCGCATTCATAACACCCACAAGCACTAAAAAGACTACTGCTTTCTTATAATAAACCTTGAGCTTATCTCTTCAAGGCCAAGTGTTGCTTCAACCTTCAAGTTTCCAATTACGGCATTTAACATGGGATTGCCTGCATCCAATTCAACTGAGGCCATTTTTGCAATTTTTAACAGCAAATTATTTATCTCTTCATTTGATGAAAATAATATATTTGTTTCAATTTTCTGATTAATATGCATTATGCTGACTGGCTTATTAATGCCATCACACATCACGGCATTCACTTTTGCATCCATCAGCAATGGGTCTATCTTGCCAAGATGCAAGTAATCCCGGTATAGATAATATTTAACCCATTCAAAATAATCATTTGTGAAAGCAACATCATTCTTTTTGCATGCCTTTTCTATGCTTTTTTTAAGCAATTCTTCATCTTTCAAAATATTGGCATCTTTCCTCAGCTTTCTTCCAAGGATGTCCACTGTCTTCTCCAGAACTTTTATATTAATCTGAGGCTCAATTATGGAATATTTTAACTTTCCGTGCTCAAAATCAATTATTGCCTTTGCCAGTGTCTGTGTTGCTGAAAGGACAACTGGATATTCCTGCCTGGCTTTTATTTCAGGCAGCTCTTCAATAGCTTCGGGCTTTTCTTCAGTGATTTCTTCGGGCAAGCTTGGCGGCATTATAATTTCAGCTTCTTCTTTATATATTTCTTCTGCCTTTGGGAGAATTTCTGCAGCAGGCTTGATTATTTCTGCTTTTTGCATTACTCTCGGCATTGATGCAGCATGCACTAACCTTGGTGGCTGCTGTTTTTTTTCTTTTATTGTTTTTGATGCCGCAATTGCAGATATAATAAACCGCTTTGTGGCAAAAACTTCATTCGGGATGGCTTTTTCTTCAAGCAGAGACAACA
>CAZBFA010000077.1:0-4169 GCA_964491045.1 Candidatus Woesearchaeota archaeon | reverse complement strand
ACAATATTTTTGACATAAAAGAAGTGAGAGAAGAGTGCAGCAGGCTTTTTGATGAAGCTTCAAAAAGATATGGCATCATAATTGAAAATGGGGCTGCCGCAAGGGCGTACAAAAGCTACTTTGACATAATGTGGAAGCAGGCAAGCAAGATCATGGCAAAATAATCATTCATACCGCAATGCTTCTATTGGTTTTAGCTTTGCTGCCTGGTATGCAGGTATAAATCCAGAGATCATGCCAACAAAAAATGAAAAAAGCAGCATTGGCAATATGACACTTAAATTTAATGTTATATGCAGCAAGCTGAATCCGAAGTAAGAAGCGATTACTTCAACTGATTTTGCCATAAACACCCCGCTTGCAACGCCAATAAAACCGCCGACCAGCCCAATAAGCCCTGATTCAACCAGGAACAAAAGCAAGACCTGGTTGTTTGTTGCCCCTATCGCTTTCATTATTCCAATGTCCCTTCTTCTTTCAAGGACAGACGTGAACATCGAATTCATTATTCCGATGCCGCCAACAACCAACGAGATGGAAGCGATGCCCGACAGCAATATTTTGATGACTTTCAATATGTCGCCGAGCTGCGCCAAAAGCTGCTCTGGAGTAAAAACTACAAACTGCTCTTTGTTGTATGTTTTAAGCAGCATTCTTTTTATGTCTTCAGCAGCCTCCTTCATGCTGAGGCCATTTTTTATTTTGACAACGAGGGCATTCACAATGTCTTCCTTATTAAAAAGAGATCGCGCAACATCAAGGGGCATGTAAACCCTGTCGTCAACGTCAATGCCCGTTTTTTCAAATATTCCTATGACCTTGAACTGCTTTCCATTTATGCCCAGCATGTTTTTTGCAAATATCTTTTTCTTGAACTTGTCGTTTGCAATGTTATGGCCGATTATGACACTATTCTGCCCCTTTTCTTCAAAGAATTTTCCTTCTTTAAGATTAATATCCACATCCAAAAATCCCTTTTCAGAAAGCTTTGTGTCATACCCGACAACCATGATTGATTCTTCCCTGCTGCCATGTTCAACCGTTGCATAGTTGATAAGAATTGGATTCACATATTCAACAGCCTTTACTTTTTCAACCTGAGCTATTATACTGCTGTTGAATCCGATAGAGCCTGTTGGCGGACCTCTCAGATTTCCGGGCATGACTCTTATGTTGGAAATCCCCATTTTAGAAAATTGCTCTTTTATTGCATTTTCAAATCCATTTCCAAGAAGCATTAATATCACGACTGCCGCAATGCCCACAACAATGCCCATTACAGTGAGCCAGCTTCTTAGTTTCCTGTTCATGAGGCTGGAAAAGGCAACCCTGACAACATCGTTAACCATATTGCAATGCCTCGACAGGTTTTAATTTAGCTGCCTGGTATGCAGGTATAAATCCAGAAAGCATGCCAACGCCAATTGAAAATGCCAGGCTGAAAGTGACAAGCCATGGCGATATTGCAATCTTGATCAATTCAAATCCGAAATAGCCTGCAATTATTTTTACAGTATACGCGCCAAATGAGCCAAGCATAATGCCGATGAAACCGCCGACCAGCCCGAACATTGCTGCTTCTGCCAAAAATAATATCATGATGTGCTTGTTGCTTGCCCCTATCGCTTTCATTATTCCGATGTCCCTTCTTCTTTCAAGGACAGACGTGAACATCGAATTCATTATTCCGATGCCGCCAACAACCAATGATATGGAAGCGATGCTGATAAATATAATCTGGGTTATTTTCAGAAGGCTGCCGAGCTGCTCAAGAAGCTGCGCTGGTGTTTTAACTTCAAAATTTTCATTGTTCCTGGCTTTTTTCAGGTTCCTTATTGCTTTTTCAGCAACTTTCTCAAGGTCAATCCCCTGCTTTCCGACAATCTCGATGTAGCTGAGCTCGTTTTTTTTGTTAAAGATTTCCCTTGCTGTTTCCAATGGGATATGAATCATGTTGTCACTTTCCGGGTCGCCCATTTCCTCAAAAATGCCTATGACCTTGAATTTCCTGCCATTGATCATTATCTGGTTGCCAATTTTTATTTCCTTATCAAACAGGTCTTCTGCAGTTTTTGTTCCTATGACGGCAGCAAATTTTTCGCCTGTCTGCCATAATCTCCCTTCTTTAACCCCGAAGTCAATGTCTGCCCACCTTCCATCGATGTTGTCTATTGGGTTTGCTGTAATCGGCCTGAAATGGGTTTCCTTTGCATATTCGACATTTGCGCTTTCGATAAGATAAGGGGTAATCCACTTGAACTCAGACATCTTTTCAAGAGTGCTGACATCATCTGCGCTTAACTCCTGTGCTGCATTGAAATTGCCAACTTCCTGCTTTGGGAAGACAAGGAGCTTGTTTGTTCCAATTTTTCCAAATTGGCTGCTTATTGCTTCTTCAAGGCCATTGCTGACTGTGATTAATCCAACAATCGCGGCTATGCCGATTACTATGCCAAGTATAGTGAGCCAGCTTCTTAATTTTCTGTTCCTTGCATTTTGTAAAGAAAAAGAAACAAGGTCCTTTATCATTTTATATCTTCAATTTATTGCGAATCCACTTTATGGCATTCTTGAACAAGACAACAATTGACCTTTCCAGGTCTCTTTCATATTTCCATACCTTGTAAAGCTTGTATAAGAATATGAGCACGACAAAAGCAATGAATATATTGGCAAATAACGTGTTTCTCTTGACAAGGCCAAGGCTTTGCGCTTTCCATTTGCTGTACAGGGGCAGCATAACATTTATTTCATCTGCAAAATCATTGTTGTAAGTGTCCTTGTAGGAAACTTTCAGGCCCAATGAAACTGGCTTTGATGATTTTGGATATACCTTATATGTAGCTGTTTCAAAATCATCGCTTTCAAGGTTTCCAATATAGACATTTGGGTTTGATATTATTTCATAGTCCTTTGCCTTTAAGAGCTCTATGTTGAGGTATTTTAATTCTGAATTCCCCTTGTTGGCTATGCTTAACGTTATCTCTCCAACCTGCCCTTTAATGTAAACTTCGCTTGCTTCAAGGTCTATGCTGTACTCTGGCTTTGCGTAGACAGTAATGCCGATTGTGCTGTTCCTTGTGTTTTTCAAGCCTAAATGATCATAATAAACCATGTTCAATGGTATGCCGTATGCTTTTAATTCAGCATTAGGGTTTGCTATGAGACTGTACTTCAATGTTGCTTTTGCATCTGCAGCAAGCTGCCTTATCCTTTGCTCGCTGCTGCCATCCAATGAAATAAACGGGCTGTTTGCAAGCATGAGCTCGATGTTCACATCGTTAATTGCTGATTTTGCAGTGTTTACAATGTCAACTTCAAGGTCAAATGTGCTGCCCGGCCTTATCTTTTCAGGGATTAATCTTACTTTTGTTGTTGATACTATGACATCTATGCTTCTTATGTTAACATCAAATGTCTTGCTTACTATGGCGCTGATTTTGTTAGAATAATATTGCAGGGCAAGCTGGTATGTTCCTTCGTTAACATTCTTGTTTATGCTGAACCTGAATTTTACAGGCTTTTTCTGGCCCGGCCTTAATTCATCTATGACAACGGTGCTTTCGTTTTTGCTCGCTGCCGAGAATGGAAACAGGTCAACAAGGCTAATCTGCAGGTTTCTTATTGTATAGGCTTCTATGTTTGTGACATCAAAGAATATATCAAATGTGCTGCCCGGCCTTAATGAAGAAGGGTCTGTTCTTGTGAGGTCAAACCTCAGCTCTTCATGAGATATTACTGCCTCAGCATAAGCAGAGTGCATGCTTAAAAGCATTAAAAAAACCAAAAGCAATATTCTTTTCATTTTATTACCCCTTTTTGCCATGAACAACCATACCATCAAACAGCTCAACTACGCGTTCAGCATAGCTGGCTATGTTCTTGTCATGGGTTATCATTATCACTGTTCTTTTATATTTCTTATGTAAATCAACTAGTATATTAATTATTTCATTGCCTGTTCTGCTGTCCAGATTTCCAGTCGGCTCATCAGCCAATATTATCTCTGGATTGTTTACCAATGCCCTTGCAATTGCAACTCTTTGTCTTTCACCGCCTGAGAGCTCTGCTGGCTTGTGAGACAGCCTTTCTTTTAATCCAACGAGCTCCAATGATTGCTTTGCTTTTTCAATTCTTATATTTTTGTCAACGTTCTGGAATGTCATTGG
>CAZBFA010000076.1:0-4210 GCA_964491045.1 Candidatus Woesearchaeota archaeon | reverse complement strand
ACTTAAATCTTCTTGGTTTAAGTCAAAATAACTTTGTATATTTTTATAAGTCTCATTGTCTTCTGTAGTGGTTGGTAACTCATTTGTATGTGTTTTTAAGTCAGGAATTATATAAAGATTTATCCCGAGAGCAATAACTAAAACAAAGCAAAGTCTAACTATTTGCCACAGCCTTTGTGTTTTCTTAATCGGTTTTTCAATATTTTCAATCCGTTCTTCAATATTCTCAATTTGTTCTTCAATGTCTTCAAGCACATCACTTTTTCCAAAGACATTTTTGCATATAATTGCAAGACCCAAAATAAGAAAGATAAAGGAAACTATCAAAGATGTTACTGCCAAAAGACCATTTGCCCAAGGAAAAAAATCCGTGCCTATTACTCTAAATCTATCAACAGAAATAGCAAATAAAGACAATGCTATTCCAAATAAGGCTATTCCAAACATTATTTTGTCAGATTTACTCATGTTAGTCTTGCAACAGGCGTATACAAAATTTTATATCCCTTTCGCCTTCCCATATACAACACTCAATTATAAACCAAAGAACATTAACATTTAATTAAGGACAACTTTTATATATCTCCTAACCACTTTAAACACCATAGAGGAAGTGAACCTTTGGCATCTAGCCTGCTCCAGACGCGGTATTCTACACTGTAACAAGGTTTATATATCCATTAACCCCAAACAAATTAGTGCTTTGTAAGGTGGGCTTTTAGCACGGCTGGCGCAATTAACTTTCTTTCCCAACAACAGTATTCAAAGAAGCAAAGCATTGGCAGTAATATGATAGAAATGCTGCCCGCTATCCGAAAGAAGTGTTATTTTTGTAGTTTCATCTACAGTTTAACCGTTAGTATAATAAACTTTATATATTACAACTACCGGAAATTACTATGGAAAAGAGAGTGATATTCCCAAGGGGAAAACAAAAAAAATTTCTGCTAGAACTAAAGATTAAATCAAAATTAACTTGGATGCAATTGTCAAAAATATTAAACATAAAAAAACAAACTCTAGAGAAGTCTTATACGCATGAATTATGTAGTCTACCTTATTTCGTATTTCCGCAAATGTGTGATATATTAAATGTGCCTAAAAATAAAATTATGAATAAATACCACATTAAGCTTGTTAATTTTAATCCAATTATTGGAAGAAAAGCCTTTGGAGAAAATCGAACAACATTACCCAATCTCAAGATAGATTTCAACACCCCAATACCTCTATTTGATTGCTCGGCCATAAAACGCAATAAATTTGATGCTGACAAAAATTTTAAATTCCCTAATAAACTAACTCCTAAATTGGCAGAAGAGATAGGTATGCATTATGGCGATGGTTTTCTTTCTAATGAAAAGTTCGAATATCGGCTTAAAGGTAATAAGAATGAAAGAGCGTATTACGATTGCTTCATTAAAAAACTCTACAAAAATTTATTCGGCCTTGATTTAAATATGAAAGAATATGAGACAACCTATGGTTTTGAATTATATTCAAAAGCTTTTTGGCTTTTTAAAACTCAAATTTTAAAGATACCTGCAGGCAGGAAAGATAATATAAAATTTCCTGAAATCATAAAGACTAATGATATTGATATTTTATGCTCTTTTATAAGGGGTGTATTTGACACTGATGGTTGTATATCCTTCATTAAAAAATATAGGGAGTTTGGCAATTATTATCCTTCAATCAGTTTAAGTTTAAAATCTAAAGATTTGATTATTGGGGTTGCAGAAATTCTTTCTATGCTCGGTCTCGAACCAAAGATATACTTATCAACTAAGGAGGAGTGCCATCAGATATACCTAAATGGCTATAAAAGATTGGAGACATATTCAAAATTAATTGGTTGGCATAATCCAAAAAATATAAATAAGGTTATAAACTGGAAAAATAAATATCCCCTCCTGAGTAAAGGGGTCATGGTGGGTATGGTTTAGTGGTAGAATACGGGACAAAAGCAATTTCCCGAATGTGGTTCTATCATAAGCAGCCATCCTGTGAGGGGAGTTCGATTCTCCCTACCCACCCTTAAATTAAAATGGAAATAACATTGCCTCGCGGAACAAAGGATTATGGACCTGAAGAAAAGATTTTGCTAGACAGCATCACATCAAAGATAAAAAGAATTTTTGAGTTGTATGGCTATTCTCCTTTAGACACCCCAATACTAGAGCGTTACGAAGTTTTGTCAGCAAAATACGCTGGCGGCTCTGAAATATTAAAAGAGACATTCAAGCTTAAAGACCAAGGCCAGCGAGAGCTTGGCTTGCGGTATGATCTGACAGTGCCATTTGCAAGGTTCATTGCAATGAATCCAATGACGAAAATGCCTTTCAAAAGATACCAGATTGGAGAAGTCTTCAGGGACGGGCCGATAAAACCAGGCAGAACAAGGCAGTTCATGCAGTGTGATGCAGATACGGCTGGCGCTAAAAGTATATACTCTGATGCAGAATGCATAAAGATTGCCTTGGGTGTTTTTAAGGCCCTGCAGCTTGATGTTTGCATAGAAGTTGGCAGCAGGGTTCTTCTTGACAGCATTTTGGAAAAGCTTGATATTCAGCCCGACAAAAGGCTGGAAACAATACTGGTAATTGACAAGCTTAGAAAAATTGGGCCTGAAAATGTTGAAAAAGAATTGCTTGAACTTGGCTTGAGCAAAGATGCAATAAAAAACATCTTGACTCTTGTTTCTATAAAAGGCAGCAACGACGAAAAGCTGAGAAGGCTTTCCAGTTTTGATGGCACATCTGGAATAAAAGAGCTTTTGCAGGTAATCAACAATAAATCTGTTGTTTTCAATCCGTCATTGTCGCGAGGCCTGGGCTATTACACAGGAACAATATTTGAGGTTTTTTTAAAAGATTCTGAACTTGCTGGCAGCATAGCTGCTGGCGGCAGGTACGATTATATGATAGGCAATTTTGTAGATAACAAGCAGGATTACCCTGCTGTTGGCGTTTCTTTTGGCATGGAATCAATAATGCTGGCTTTGCAAAATAAAGTCCAGCTTAAAAAATGCAATACAGCTGTCTATGTAATACCAATAAATACAATCAGCAAGTGCATTAAGATCGCAGATGAATTCAGGAAAAACAGCATCAACACCGACATGGACATGAACAACAAGGGCATTAGCAAGAATCTTGATTACGCTGACAAGCTTGGAATTCCTTATGCTTTAATTGTTGGCTCTGACGAATTAAAAAAGAAAAAACTGAAGTTAAAAGACATGAAAACAGGAAAGGAAAGAATGCTTGACATAAAAACAATAATCAAAATTCTTTCAGATTATAACAAGAAAAATTAGAGAGCTTTACTTAGTTTTTCAATTTGTCTATGGCTCTTTCCAAGTTTCTTCTTGCAGATTTTTCATATTTCTGCTTAAAAAAATCCGTTGAATAGATTGAATCGCGGTTCAAAAGCCCTTCTAAAAATGCACTTCTTCCCTGTTTAAACTGCTCTTCAGAAACCCAAGAGTATTCATATCTAATGTCTTTCCCGTTTTCTTCAAATTCATCCATGGTTTTTCCTAAGCTGCTCAAATCAATGTCTGCTAAATATCTTTCATCAGGTGTTTTGAATATGCCGTTATGTTTTGTGGTCAAAATCAAACTGGCTACATTGTTAATAAATTGGGCTTTCAATCCTGCTTGTTGCAATCTTTGCTGTGCTAGTTCAGCGCTTTTCTCTTCATTATCATGCCTTGGCGTGTCATATATTGAATCATGATACCAAATTGCAACTTCAACCTGCTCCGGATATTTGATAAATCCCTTTGTTTCATCAAGCTCCCTTAACATGTGCGCAATATGCACAAGATTGTGGTATGCCCTGCGGTCATCTCCATATAAAGATGCTAATTCATTGTAAGATTCTTCACCATTTCCGCTAGCGTCAATCTGTTTCCATAATTTATTCCATCGCTTTTGCAATCCATTGAACTTAACAAGAAAGCTGTTGTACACGTTTCTTGGAACATATTCTTCGACAATATCTTCCCATCCATCAGGGCCAACAAGCCCCTTGACAAAGCTTGAACTTACTTCGACAAGTTCTCTTGGTGGCATTAAAAATGTTGTGGCAATTTTTGGGTTTAGATCACTATTGACATGTCTCATGCCACGTTCATACTCATAATCTGCCTCTGTTCTTATGCCTCTCAAAATATACTGGGCATTAACTGAACTTGCATAATTAA
>CAZBFA010000075.1:0-4260 GCA_964491045.1 Candidatus Woesearchaeota archaeon | reverse complement strand
CCAGAAAAATGATTACATTGGCTCTTTAAGAAATAACATAAGCAGGAAAATGCTGATTTTCTATGTCAATGCATACCAGAGCTATTTGTTCAACAAGATAGCAATGGAATACGTAAAAAAGAATTCTGATGATTCTTTTAACGTCAAGCATGATGATATGGAGTTTGTTTTTTCAAATTCTCCAATAAAAGACCAAAAAATTCCATTAATTGGCTTTTTGACAGTTATAAGAAACAAGGAAATAAAAAAGATATGCGATTATGTGATGGCCAAGGAAGGCGTAAAAAAAGAGGATTTCCTGTTTCCGATGATGCCCGAAATCAGCTCAGAGGGCAATGAAAGAAACCTTGTTGTTGATGTTGATGCAAGCATAAAGTTTGATGGCGATGAGCTGAACAAAGGAAAATACAAGGCCGTTCTTGAATTTGCCCTGGACAAGGGGGCATATGCAACCATTGCGGTCAAGAAGATGTTTGGATAGAAAACTATTTTAATCAGCTAGAACAACAAAACATTATGAAAAAGAGGCTCTTGAATATTTTAGCTGGCTCTGTTTTGGCGCTGTTTGCCATAAGCTCGTTTTTTGAAAAATCAATAAATGTTGATTACTTATATTCAAAACTTGTGCTGAGCATTTTAACGCTTTTGGCAGGCATTTTTTTGGTATATTCAAATTATGATGCGGACAACAAGGCAGTCAGAACTTACTCGATTATGCTTGCCGCGCTCGTGGTTATTTTGGGCCTTTTAGGAATGCTTTCGTCTTTGCTTCCGGGTCTTTTTTCAATCTCAGTCCAGCTGCTTGCTTACAAGGCAGTTCTTCTGTTTGCCTCGATTTCTATACTGTTGTCTGATCTAAAATAACGCATTTGAAACAGAAATCAATATAAACAAAGAAAAATCTTTATGCAACCATGAAACTTGTGCTGGCAGAGCCAAAATTGTTCAAGGAAAGCATTTCTGCGATATCAAGCCTTGTCAATGAAGTAACCATGCGTGTTGACAAGAACATGCTTGAGATACTTGCAATGGATCCTGCCAATGTTGCAATGGTCATCTTTCACATGGTTAGCGCTGCTTTTATGGAATATGATGTCAAAAAGGAAGAATATCTCACAGTAAGCCTGGATAATCTAAATCAGATTCTAAGAAGGGCAAAACCTTCTGACACAATGCACATAGAGCTTGATGAAAAAAAAGGCAGATTGATGATAAAGCTTGTTGGGGAAAGCTCAAGAACCTTCCATATAGCATTGCTTGACAGCTCTCACAGGGAGCAGAAGATACCTGAGCTTAATTTTCCGGCAAAAGTAGAGATGTCTTCTGCCGTCTTTAATGACTCAATGGAAGACATGAATGTGACAGCTGAATCAGTATTATTTTCTGCATCTGAAAATTCATTTGTGATGAAGTCTGAGAGCAAGTTCAGCTCTGCAAAGGTTGAGTTAACTACTGATGACAGCACAACAATCAAGCTTGACAAAGCAAGCAATGTCGAGTCAAAATATTCTTTGGAATATCTGAATAAGATAGCCAAAGGATCCAAGCTGGCTGATAATGTCCTGGTCCAGTTTGGCAATGAGTATCCATTGAAAATTGATTACAAGGTCATAGACAAATTAAACTTAAGCATAATTTTGGCGCCAAGAGTCATGAATGACTAGATTTCTGCATTTTCTTCCATAGTGCTATAATCTTGTAAAATGATATCAATAAATTCTGGAATCATTCACTTTAATGCAAATTCAACTTTTATATTGCCATAGATTTCCTGCTCGCCTGGCTGTATGTTTGTTGCAGCAGCCCTTGCCTCAGCAGCAACTTCCATCCTTCCGGCTTTTGCAAAAATTGGCCATGGGGTATAGCCGAAATCAACAGCAGATATGGAAACAACCTTCCCAACTGTTTTTCCTATGCCGCTTGCAATTGCCTCTGCTTTTATTTTTGCATCCTGAGTGGCCAGCTTTAATGCTTCTGCCTTGTATGCGTTTTGCTTTTCAAGGCTCAGCTCAAAATTGATGTAGTTTATTGCAGCGCCAGCATCAACTCCGGCATCAATTACATCTCCTGTCTTTGCAATTTTGCTTTGTTCAAGAACAATCCTCAATGAATGCGTTGCAGCATATCCTTTTTGCTTGTTTTCATTGTCTTCCCATACATATCTTGGGTATATGTTGAAGTTCTGTGTTTCTATATCCTTTCTCTCAAATCCATCTTTCAAAAGCGCTGTTATTACTTTGTCAACTATCTCTGCATTCTTGTCCTTTGCTTCTTTTGCATCATTGCCCTTGGTTTCTACATTGAAATAAACTGCAACCAGGTCAGGCATTGCTTTTACTTTAGCTGTTCCATCGACAGCTATTACTTTGCTTGGGCTTTTGCCTTGCAAGAATACAAATGTTCCTATCAGAGCCAGCAAAATAAGCGTTCCCGCAATGATCAATGTTATCTGGACGTTTTTTTCCATTAGAATTGCTAGTGCCTAATTTGTATATAAACCTTGTTGTTTTGCTTTTTATGCGCTGTAAATATTAATCATATACCTCTTTTCGATGATCAAAACAATTTATGATGATTTTGTCTTCATCTAACCTATAAATAATCCGGAATGGAGTAACCCTCATGCTGCGATGATTTTTCCAATTATACTTTAATGGTTTTCCTGCCTCTGGTATCTCAGCAAGTTTCTTAAGCTGTTTGATAATCCTCAATCGCGTTATCTTGTCTTTAATCTTCTGGAAATCCCTCTTAAACTCCTCTGAGAAAATTATTTCCATATTATCAAGCCATTAGTAAATCATCTATTTCTTCGCTGCCCATTGAAGTATCTGCCTTTGTGAATTTTCCTGATTTAATCTGCTCTTCACTTCGTTCTATCATTTCCAATAAATGCATATCTTTTGCTAAAGATTCTTTTTGAATGCTCTTTAACAGGATATTTTTGCCCTCATTAAATACCAAAAACTTTGTAGATGGTTTTATCTGTGCATCTTTTCTTATTTCGGCAGGTATTACCACCTGGCCATTTTCTGACATTTTTGTTATGGCAACTTCCATTTTCTTACTCCTTACAATTCATTTTAATATTAAAATATGTTGTATATATAAAGTTTTCGCTTAAAATTAATGGATTTTTTGCCCGCAAAGGCAAGGATTGGACAAGAGCCATTTGTAAATCTGCATGTTCAAGAACTGAAACAGATTTAGGCCATATTTATGAAAATTGCAGCAAATGCTGTTATCCAAAAAGATAAGCAAAAATAATTTCCGGACACAGCACTCAAAAACACTATGAATAACCTTTATAAATCTCTCTTTGCAGCTTTAGCTTATGACTTTAAATGTTAAAAACTTGGGCATAGTTTTGATAGCATTTTCCATAATCTTATTGGCAATATTGACTTATATTAAGATAGACAACGATGCCAAGGGAGTTTTATGGTGCGAAAAGTTTGAGCAATCAGACCTTGACATGAAGGACTGCCCGGCACACCAGAGCAACTTTTCATGGGTTATTATTGCAGCATATGGTCTTATTTTCCTTATGCTGGCAATAGGCGCTTATATGGCTTTTTTTATTAAGCCTGCACAAGTCACAACGCCCAAGGAAGCTTTAGAATCTGCTGCAGAGCCAAAAAAGGATTTTAAGCCAGTTGATATGTCAAGGTTGGATGAAGAAGAAACCAGAGTGTATGAACTGATCAAAAGCAAGGGCGGTTCAGCATACCAGGGCGATCTCATAAGGGAAACCGGCTTCAGCAAGGTCAAGACAACAAGAATCCTGGACAGGCTTGAGCTAAAGGGTGTTCTTGAGAGAAAAAGGCGGGGCATGACAAATATCATAGTCTTAAAGTAAATTTGTTTTGAAACTAGTTTCACAATTAATTATATATGCTGTTTCAAGAATCAATTCTATCAGGTTTTGCATTTAAAATTAATCATGGGAGGAAACAATGGCGGAATTTACGGGAAATATGCAGGATGCTGCTGGCAGCAAAAGCAGCAATACAAACAAATTATTAATCGGAGCATTGGTGATAGCTGTGCTTGTTATCTTATTTAATGCATACCAGCTTGGCACATTTTCATCAAGCAGGACTCAAACAAATGTTGTTACCGGCTCTGTTGTATCAACCAGCCTGCAGCAAGCTCCTGCAATAGATGTTACGCCAAAAGGCGTTCCAAATATTTATGGCAAAGAGCTTGGAATAAGCTATGATGATGTTTCGGCAGCTGATCCAAAAAAGGCAGATGCAACAA
>CAZBFA010000074.1:0-4277 GCA_964491045.1 Candidatus Woesearchaeota archaeon | reverse complement strand
GGCTAGATTTAACAGGATACCAACTCTTTAAGATTGCATCTGATAGCTCATCCCCTTTTGTCTTTTCTCCTGAATCATTCATTTTTATTCACTCAAAGACCAAATCATATTGGTTCAGTATCTCCGATGAGTTTTAACCACTTATGAATTTAGAGAAAAACCCACATAGTTGAACATGCAGGTTTTTCTCTGAAATAAATTGCGAAAACTAGTAAACACCTTTGTGAATAAATGCCTTTCGGTTTTGCGTTTGGGCAGAAATTGGTTCTCCAAATTGCTTGGCAGCATAATTGAGGCTGCAAGAACGCATAGTTATGTTGAAACTGTGGCTCCTTCTCAGAGCGACACATTGCATAAAGAGATAAAAAATAGTGACCTGCAGTTGTTCAAACACGAATTTGAGTCTTCTGTAAGAATGGTGTTGAAATTCTTAAGGTTTGGCAGTGTTAAGGTGGCTATTGATGTTACAGAAGAGCCTTATTGGGGCAAGAACGGCACTTACAATACAAGGGCAAAAGTGCATGAATTAAGCGATGAAAGCTGGCAGTATGCAAACCTGTCAATCGTTGAGCCATATTTTGTTCCATTAATGAGCCTGCCTTACAGGCAGGTTGATAATCTGGATGACTTGGCCATTGACATGCTTGAATACTTGAGGACATTGCCCATGAAAATAAACCTTGTTTTGTTTGACAGGGGGTTCTATCACGCTCATCTGATAGATTACCTGGAAAGCAAGAAAACAGGCACGCCATGGCCTTATTTGATATTCATTCCAAAGAATGGGGCGATAAAGGGATATATGGAACAGACAGAAAGCAGCCTTGGCGTGTTTACTCACCAAATGAATTACTCAATAGAAAAGAGCGCATGGAGGCCGATAACAAAGATTGTAGTATGCAAGGGAATAGGCAAGAATAAAAATGGCGATCCTATTGATTGGTGCTTTGCAACCAATCAGAGAGCATCCTTAAATCTGGTTTGGATATACAGAAAGAGATGGAACATCGAAACAGGCTTCAGAATACATGATGAAGCGACCATAAAGTCAAAGAGCTCAAACCTTCTCGTAAGGTATTTTTACCATCTTATAGGCATGCTGCTTATCTTAATGTGGAGATTGCGCAATGCTTTTGATATCCATATGGTGTTCAAGAGATATCTGAAAGACATTGAGATGTTCTTCACAAGCTTGGTTATTGCTAAGCCTCCCTAGTTGCTATGATTTTGCAAGTACTTGCACTTTTGTAGGATGAGCCATGCAATATTGGCAAATTTTATCCAGAATCTTGTTTTATCTGAATTATTTACACGCATACATTTAAACTGCAGCCCAAAATTATGCTTCATAATGCAAGGCGGCAAGCCTTGCTTTATTAATATCGGAGATACTGCATCCAGCAAAACCTTTATAAACAATCTTCTGGCCTTATTCAGCTATATGGCTTACAACAATTCTAAGGAAGAGAAACCTGCAGATGGCAATGGCATTCCCCTGGAAATGAAGGAAAAATTAAAGACATTAAAAAGCAACCTGGATAAGTTCAAGAATGAAGTTACAAAGAAATATGAAAAACATATCATAGGCATTGCCTTACTGCCGCCAAGCAAGGAGCCAAAAGAAGAGGAAAAAGACAAGGTAAACGTGTTTGTCCTGATTGATGATTCTGATGCCCTGAAGATAGAGCTCGAAAAATCCAAGGAAGATGTTTTTGGCAGCATTGAAAAAATCGGAAAAGACATCAACAAGGATTTAGTTGTGCAATTAATGACATTATCAGAATTAAAGGAGTCATGCTTTGATGGAAAATATGAAGTGCTGCAATTGATAGGCATGTCCGCAATAATTTATGACAGGGGCATGCTTGGCGCCCTAAAAGTCAGCGAGATACACAAAACAATTTCAATAAAAAAATTTGAAAAATATGTTCTAAGCTATGTCGGCGCCGGCTCATTGTTCAGGAGCGATGCAAATCCAAATGACATTGATGTTTTTGTTGTCATAGATGATACAGATGTCAAAAAAATGCCCAGGGCAGAATTGAAAGACAGGTTGCGATCGATAATACAAAGCATGGGCAATGAAGCAGCGCAATTGGCAGGATTGAAAGCTGCAACATTTCATGTCCAGACTTACATATTGACTGATTTCTGGGAAAACATCAAGGATGCAAACCCTGTTATTTTTACTTTCCTGCGTGATGGCGTTCCTTTGTATGACCGAGGGGTTTTCATGCCATGGAAGCTCTTGCTTAAGATGGGAAAAGTAAAGCCAAGCCCAGAAGCAATAGACATGAATATGGACATTGGTGAAAGATTGCTGGAAAGGACAAAACAAAAATTGCTCAGCGTTGTTGGGGAAGACCTCTACTATGCCACAATGAATACAGCACAGGCAGCATTGATGCTTTACGGGATACCCCCGACAACACCAAAAGAAACAGTTGCAATGATGGATGAAATCTTTGTCAAGAAAGAAAAGCTCCTTGACAAGAGATATGTTGACATACTTGAAAAGATAAGAAAATACTACAAGGATGTCGAGCACAATAAATTAAAGGAGATAAGCGGCGCTGAAATAGATAAATTGCTGAAAGAAACAGACTCTTATCTTAAAGGAATAAACGCTTTATTTGCTGAAATTGAAAAAAAATCCCAGGTCCATAAGATTCTTGATGTTTATGATGCCATGATAATGCTCACAACAGATGCATTATATGCATCAGGCTTGAGAGAGGTTAATGTAAGCCAGATTGAAAAGCAGGCAAAGGACTACCTTGTCAATACCGGAAAAATGCCAGACAAGCTGTTGAGGACATTAAAGCTTGTCATTAAAGTGAAGAATGATTATGACACCAAGAAAATACCTTCAAAGCAGGAAGTTGAGATGCTTGGCAAGGAAGTAAGAAATTACATGAGATACTTGACAGAATACCTGCAAAGGTCAAGAGGGATTGAACTTGAAAGGGCGAAAATAAGGTTCAAGTACGGCCATGAAAAGTTTGGCGAAGTGCTTTTGCTTGACAAAGTTGCTTTCATAGTGGAAGATCTTGAAAAAAGAGATGAAATCAACAAGGCTGACATTGTTAATGGAAGCCTGAAAAACATAAAGAAGAGTTCTATTGAAGAGATGGAAAAAGAATTGAGCACCATTAAAATACCGCCAAGAGCATTCATAAAAGAGCCTTTATTTGAAGATTTGAAAAAACTGTATGGCAAAGACGTTGAAATCGCTGTAAGTTATTGATCGAGAGGTGGGCTAATTTGAAAAAAATTACTACAGTAGGTGGCGGAACAGGGCATTATTCATTGCTAAGAGGGCTTAAAAATTATGATCTAGATTTAACTGCAATAGTCTCTGTTGTTGACAACGGAGGCTCAACCGGCATATTAAGGACTGAATTTGGGATACTTGCCCCCGGAGACATAAGAAACTGTCTTGTTGCGCTGTCAGATGAATCTGAGATAAAGGATTTGGCAAGATTATTTGAATATCGTTTTCCAGAATCAAAAAGCCTTGGCAGCCATAATATGGGCAACCTCATTCTTACCGCATTGACAAAAATATACGGCAACATGGCTGACGCAATAAAAGTTGCATCAAAAATTTTGAACATAAAAGGAAAGGTGCTTCCAATTTCCTTGGATGTCTCTGACATTTATGCAAGAACAGATACTGGAAGAATCTTAAAGGGGGAAGTTGAAGTCAGCTACCCAGACCACCCAAATAAAAAAGAAAGGATTTTAGATGTATGGCTCGATCCAAAATCTTTCATTTATGGGGAAAGCGCAGATGCAATAAGGAATTCTGATCTAATAGTAATTTGCCCAGGCGACCTGTACGGCAGCATAATCCCAAATTTCATCACAGAAGGCATGAATGAAACATTGAAAGAAGCGAATGCAAAAATAGCGTATGTCTGCAACCTGGTCACAAAGCAAGGCACGTACGGATTTTCAGTCAGGGATTTTGTTGCAGAAATAGAAAAATACTCTGGCAAGCAGCCAGACATTGTGATTTACAACACAAAAAAACCATCCAAGGAAGTTGTTGACAAGTACAGGAATGAATCTTCATCATTTGTTGAGCAGGATATTGCCGGGCTTGAAGGCATTGCTACAATCGGAGCCGATTATTTAAAAGAGCAGGAAATAGGCGGAAAAAGAGTTGTAAGGCATGACTCAGAAAAGATAGCCAGAACAATCATGGGGCTGCTTTGAACAAAACGCAATAATTTACTTGGGAAAATCAGCTCTATTCCTCAATTCTTGTTGGA
>CAZBFA010000073.1:0-4328 GCA_964491045.1 Candidatus Woesearchaeota archaeon | reverse complement strand
ACAAGGCCTTCATAGCCCTCTCCAACAAATTGATCGCTTCTTCTTAGCCTATCCAATGTGGCCGGATCTTCGATGCCAAAGATATTTGCATATATGTCCCTTGCCGAAGCAGGCTCTAATTTCTGTGCAGGCAGGTAAATATTTTTCAGCCCAATTAATAATTTAGGCTCGTCTTTTAATGCAGATTCAGCCCTTGCAACAACTTCAAATGTATCCCACTGTTTCGAATCTTCTCTGAACTTTTGCAGCTGCGTTGGGTCAGATGCATATTTTGTTTCCATTGCATTCAGATACGCCTCTCTTTTTGTGGGTAATAATGCCCTCTCTCCAAATGCTATGCCTTCGAGGCTATATTTTTCAATCTCCCTTGTTACAATGGGGTCAAGTATGCTTTCAAGCCCTTCCTCCCACTCTTCTTTTGGCAGATTTGAAGCATCCTGCAGCTCCGCAAGTTTTTTTCCAGCAATCTGATCAATGATATTCAATTTTGATTCGCCTGCAACATACGGATATTTTCTTGAGAGGCCAACAAGAACATCAGGTTTATCTGCAAGGAATATCTCTGCATTGCCAATTAATTGCTCATTTGTCCATATTTTAGACTGCTTGTCAAAATTAAATAACGCCTCTTTATCATGTGCTATTTCGCCCTTTATTGCCTGCAGATATGCTTCTCTTTGCTCGGTTCTGGCAATTGTTCTTGCTAACGAATCATCAAGGCCTGTAAAAAAGTCTATGACTTTATCTGGGCTGTCAGCAGTGATGATTTTGCTAACCTGCCTTGTGCTAATGTCTCCTATCCCATGCTCTAATAAAAGATGGTCCCCTACTCTGACTGATTCTGCATCAAACAACAAACCCTCAGAAGGCTTTCCTTCTGCAAAACGCTCTGCGCCAACCAGTTTATGATCCATTTTTTTAAAAACTCCGGAATTAACATTTGCCCAAAATATATCATTTCCTTTTTGCAAATATGTCTCACCAGTGTCTAAAACAAACAATCTTACATTCAAGGGCTTGCCTTCTAATGCGAGTGGTGCAACAGTGACTTCATCAACAATACTTACCCCTGCGCGGCTGCTTGCCAATGCCTCTATGCTTTTTTCACTGGAATAAACCCTGTCTAGCACTTTTTTAAGCCGATTCGCCTCTTGGACATTTCCAGATATTTCTGCCAAGTGGATGGCACTCCTGATACCATCTATGCGATCAAAAGCCCCAAGGGTTTTTATTCCGCCTGCAGCAAGGCCGGCAGCTCCTGCTATGTCAGGCAGAATTATATCGCTTAAAGCAATCCCCAATGTGCGCGCCACGGTTGGCCTCGGGATTAATTCTATTAATCTATCATTGATGCTGGTTAGCTCCAAATTTAAATTATTAATGCGTGATTGCAAACTTTCATCAGGCAAGCCCATATTAAGCAGCCAATTCCCTTCCGCATCACTTTTTATCTCCCTAATCTCGGCATTAATCCTGTCAATATCACTGATTAAGCCAGGCATCTTCCCTATTTTGCCGCTTCGCAAATCCCAAATGGTGAGCAATGTTTCTGTTTGGCTGGATGTAAATGGATTGATTGCATCAACAAGCTCCAGGTTGCTGGCAGCAGCCAATTTTGACATTATTATATTTCTTTGCGCATCAGCATAATTCTCAAGGAATAACGCTTGGTCTTTTATGCTAAGCTTTTTTAATTCTGGCTTTAGCTTGTCCATTGAATCTGCTGCTTGCCATAGGTAATAAGGGTCTTTTCCTGAATCTTCATATCTAAATTTAAAATTGCTAATGGGCAGGAATTTCTCGGCAGATTCTGCTTCCATTCCTTGCCGTTTCAGCTCTTTCATAGATGACACTATGAGCAGATTGTCATATACTTCTTCATATAAATCTCTATTTTTGTATCCAACTTGGCTACCTGTTTTAGCTTGCTCAAGAACAGCCCCTCGAACGCGAGCCAAGGATTTAGAATCCATCAAGACAGCTATGCTCATCTGTTTTTTAATGTCTTCTGCAATTTCAGGAGATTTAAGCCATGTGTCAATATCTTCTGCTTTTTTTCTTAATTTTTCAATTTCTGCTTCTTCTTCTTTTGATGCAGGCATTTGCCCAGAAGATATTTTGCTTATTATTGAATTATATTCTTCCTGCAGATCTTCCATTTTTTCTGCCAAATTTCCTTGAAGCTTCAGGTCATCTCCTATCCTGATCCATTCTTCATATGTATCTCCAATTTTTATGCCGCTGCGTATTTCATTGTCTTTTGATCTGATGAATGTTGTTTGCCCTGATACAAGCATATCAGCAATGTCCTCTCCTTCATTAGGCAAAGAAAATTCATAGATTGAGCCCTCTCTTAATTTGACACCAAAGCCATTATCCTTGCCTTCCAGATTAATGCCTTTAACGTTTAAATCGCCGCGAACATTTATTATGGCGCCAGAAATTTCAGCAGTGCAGTCTTTGTTCAATACACATAATCCCTCTGAATACAGCTTTATCTTTTCATCGCCATAAAATTGAACTATGCCATCAGGCAAAGCATGATTGTAAAAGGCTCCTTTATTCAGCTCTATGCTTGTTACATCCCCATTCTTCATTTCAATAACAAAATTGCCGCAGGCTTCACCGATAATAGACTTAAAGCAAGCTGGTTTTTTCACTTCCCCTTTTGCTGATTTTATTGAACTTTGTATGTTTCTGCCTTGCTCATCAACATTTACTCTTACCACTTCTTTTCCAGTCTTGTCAACACCATAGCTGAAGCTCTCACCTTTGGCTAAATTAATTTCCTTTTCACCAATTTTTACAATAGTGTCTTCAGCAGCAACACCGCTTACTTTTTTAGGCATATACTCTTTCTTGCCATCTTTTTCAATGACCTCAAATTCAGCCTGAATAATGCTTAATTTGTCTGTTTTCAAGAGGCCAGCATCCTTGCCAAGATCAATCGCGCATTTTCCACTGCAGTCCAATTTTGCAATATTCTTTCCAGCTTCCCTGAATGAGAACTTTGTTCCTTTTTCACCACCAAATGCCGTGCACATGCCGTTTTCAGCTTTTTTTGAACCAGCAACTGCTGCGCCGCTTATAGCACTTTTACCCGGTCCTTTAATTGAAGGGCATGTTGAAGCAATCTCAACCTTGCTTTCTTCTTCCTTTACCTCACCAGAAAATCCTGTTTCACCATTCCTTTTGTCTTCAACAGGCTGGACTTCCAATTCTTGCGGTATTTCCAAAATTTCATTGCCTTTTGCATCGCTGACTATTGTATTTTGCTCTTTGTCAACATGCACGCTGCCAAGATTCCCTTTTGCATCGGGCTGGTTTAATACTTGCAGAACACCATAACCCTGCTGCACTTGCCCTATTATTGCAGCATCTTCTTGAGTCAGGCTGCCATCTTTGATGAGTTGATCTAAAACCCCTTTTTGCGCCTTGTCAAATGCGCATCCGCTTAGATCCTGCACGCATCCAAATCCCTCAAAAAGAGTATTTGCATCCTTCTTGCACTTTTCATCAGTTCCGCATTTTCCAATTAACCCTTCCTGCGCCAATCCAGTAACTGCTGCTTGCGGGCTAAACAAGAAAGGCAATATCTTTGCCAGCTGTGGATCTTTCTTTCCTGCTTGCTGCACCAGAATCTTTGGGCCAAATGACACAACAACATCTTCCAAGGTGGCTGCAGCTATGCTGCTGATTATCAAGAATGCAATTAAAAATAAGGCCAATTTTATTGCATCTGTTTTTTTCCTAGTCATCCATTTGTCCCCTTTTCAAAATTTCTCAGCAAACATGAATGTGTAATTTGCATTATCTAGCTCATACCTTTTGTCAGTCAGCATGTATATTCTTGTATCAGCTTCATTTGCTATCTGAATGTCAAAATCTTTTCCTATATCATAAAGGTATGCCATGCCTATGATGTTTTCCCTTCCAAATGTCTTTCTCACAATGTCATCAGCAATATTCCTCATCTTTCCAAGCCTTATTCTATACTTTGCATTGTACCTTGGCTCAACAACAATCTTGCTGTCTCCTTTTACAATGCTTATAGGATATCTTGCATTTACACTTACAAGCGCATCAGAAATGCTGGCACTGACATTCAATGCCCCTTTTTCAAGATTATACCCCTTTATTTCATTGACGCAGTTTGGAAGAAAAATCTCATAGTACTTTCCAATCTCATTTTCAAGGTCTTTCTGGCTTATCAGTACATTCTTCTTTTCATAATAGCCGTAGCTGACTTTAAAGCCGGAGTATTCTGCATAATCCTTTGGATCTGCATAGCCTCCCTGCATTCCAATAAAAAGCAGCGCGTCTTTCCC
>CAZBFA010000072.1:0-4337 GCA_964491045.1 Candidatus Woesearchaeota archaeon | reverse complement strand
TGACTGCGACGGCTCGGTAAACGAAGGCTGCGGCTGCATGGAAGATGATGAAAGGGAATGCGGAACAACTGATGCAGGAACTTGTGAAAAAGGATTGCAAAAATGTGTAAACAATATACTTGGAACATGCACAGGTGTTGTAAATCCACAAGAAGAAAAATGTGACAACCTTGACAATGACTGCGACGGCTCAATTGATGAAGGATGCCCTTGCATAGACACATTAACAAAGAAGAATCTTACTTCAAAGCCATGCGCATTGCAACTAGGAGTTTGCAAGGGAATGAATTCGACCTGTGTCAATGGAATGTTTGAGGCATGCCAGTACAGCAATAATTTTGCTTATCAAAAAGACAGGGAAACAAAATGTGATGATTTATGGGACAATGACTGCGATGGAAAAGTTGACGGAGAGGATGCAGACTGCGTTTCTACCGGAGACAATGAATGCAGCGATGGAACATTGCCAGGAGAATGCTCAGCAACAAAGCCATATTATTGTGCTTCTGGATTGATGCTCGAAAATAGATGCGGCACATGCAAATGCTCGAGCGGAGAGACATGCAGCAGCAGCGGGAATTGCCTGCCAGAAACATGCGGCAATGGCAAATGCGAAGCAGGAGAAAACATTGAATGCCCTGGTGACTGCAAGCCCAGAGGAGAAGTTGACAGTGATGGGGATGGGCTAACTGACGAGCAAGAAGCAGTTATTGGAACAAATCCATTAAGCAAGGACACTGATTCTGACATGCTAAATGACAAAGATGATGAAAAGCCATTGTGCAATTCAAATGGAATTTGCGATGATTTAGGAGATTATCCTGAAACAGAAACAAGCTGCCCTGAAGATTGCGCGGGCGAAATAACAGAAGTAAAAACAAACTGCCTGATCTGGCTGGTACTGTCAATATTATTGGCAGGATTTGGCCTTGCATATTTTGTGTACAAAGACAACAAGGAATTAATCAGCAAAAAACAAGACATAGCAAAGCTGGAAAAGACAAATGCGCTGAATCTCAAGGAAAAAAAGAAAGAATTTGATGGTAAAAAGGTAAAATTCAGGAACAAACTGCTCATAGACCTGATAATCATTGTGCTCGGCTTATTATTGCTGCTAACATACTTGATAAGGGAAACGCCTTTGCTGCCTTGTTCAGCAGACGTAACATTGGCAATATTGATTGCTCTTGCATTCGGGGCATATTTATACTATATGTATTGGAAGAAAAAACAGGCAATGACAGCATCTGCAAAAGTAACACAGCCAATAACAGCCGTGAAAAAAGAGATGGAAGAACACAAGAATGTAGAGCAATTAAACCAGTATGTAAAGACAGCACTGGAAAGGGGAATAAAAGAGGACAAGGTGAAATCAATATGCATCTCAACTGGCTGGTCTCAGGCTGAAATAAATTCTGCAATAAGCAGGGCAAAAACAAGGGTGGCTGCTGACAAGTTTGCAGACCTTCGAAATTACATGCAAAAAGCTGTTGAAAAGAAGATAAAAGAAGCAGACATCAAGCAAAAACTGCTGAAAGCAGGATGGAAAAAAGAGATAATTGATGTGGAATTTGCTAAAATACGCAAATAATTCTCGTATGGTTTGAACATATTTTAATTTTTTGGTGATTTGCTACCTTTTAAGAAATTCTATCAAAGGCATTACATTTTCTTTTTTTAGCGCTTTTGATAGTATCATTAAGGTAAAACCCTTGTGTCTTTTATTGAAGTCTTCCAATCCTTCTATTTCTCTTTTGAGCATTTTGTTGGCTGCAGTCACATTTATTGCAGTTTTTTCTACGATAAAATCGACCTCAGATTTTGGCTCACTCCAATAGCTAATTTCTTTATAGTTTTCAACAAGTTTAATTAATACGGAATTTTCAAACATCTGCCCAAGGTTTTCTGAGTATTTTGTATTTACAGTTCTTACAAGCCCTTATCCAAGCAATATAATTTTGGCAATTTTGAAACGTCATGCTTAACTTTTGCAGAATATGAAAAATAAGTAACTTCAAACAAAAGGCAGGCATCAATCATATAATTAATGTAGGTCTGCAATGTGTCTTTAGCAACACCGAATATTTTTGATAGTTTATTTATGCTAACTTTTGACCCCGATGTTGAAACCAAGTATCTTGCCAAGTTAATCATTTGTTTTGTATTTCTTATGGCATACCCATCAATAATATCCTTGTGCATTATATCCTCAAAATATTGCTGCAGCAGATACTCTTTTTTTTCTTTAATTTTTTCAAGGACAACTTCTGGAAAGCCACCATAATTGAAGTATTCTGCAAGCGTTCCTTTTTTTCTAAAATAAACAAATTCATCAAAAGATTTGAAGATGAGACAAGAAAGAAGAAGAAAATCATGGAAAGATAACCTTATAAATTTCTAAAATACCTAAAAAATATGCAAAAGGGGGGGCAGAGCACGCTATTTGTCGTTATAGGAATTGTCATAGTAATATTGGTTGTTGTATTTGTGCTGATAAACCCAAAAAGGCTTCTTATAGACATAAAATCATATGCTGATGAAGTGACAAGAACATTTGAAGACTGCCTTGAAAATAAATTAAGCTATGCTGTTGCAAATACTGATTTTGTCCTGCAGCCTGATATCCTTCTTGCAAAGGCTTATCTAGAAAGAAAATCCAATGGTTTTGCAGCAGAATGCGCATATTTCCCGAAAATAAAAGGCGCGCAAATCATAGATGACAAGGCAAAAATAAAAAGTGAGGTTTCTTTTGATGCAACAGATTTCAATGATGTTACAAAGGTTGATATTTCTGTTGATTATCCAATGACTATAAGAAAAGGGAAGAAAGAAGAAAAAATAAGCAAATTCTCGGTCGAGGTTCCATTATGAGAAAAAATGCGCTCATAATCTTGATTGCGCTGGGATTATTGCTGATAATGAATGCATCTGTTTTAAGCATTGAAGCAGGCTGCACTCAAAAGCCAATATGGAAATGCAGGGACTCGCCAAAAATAATAAAAGCTGCTTGCGAAGCTGTTGTTGGAATAGCGAGGGAATACAGCTCTGGCTGCAAAGAAGCAAGCTTTAATTATGATTTGAGCAGCACAGAATGCAAGGATGAACTATCATTAAAAATAGCAAAGTACTCCCAAAACAACAAGCCTTCTGCAAAGTCCACTTCAAAAGCGCCAGGTGTTAGCGAAGGAGCATACACAAAATTATGCACAATACGGACTGATGCAAGATCAATAGGAGATGCATTTGCGTTCAATAACGAGCTTTTCATCGGATTAAAAGACATTGCAAATGGACCCGAAGCAATGGTTTACAGGCTAAGCCCTGGTGGAAGCTGTTTCGTAAATGATGGCGAGCTTCCAGATGAATATGCGGGAGAGGCTGCTGTAAATTTTGCAAGCTTTAATGGAAGATTATATGTAGGCACTGAAAATCGCGGAGGAGCATTCAGAAGAGTAAATGCGGGCCAGTGGGAATTAGTTCATAATCCTGACATAAGCGACAAAGAGTACAGCCTTGCCCTGGCCGCAGGCAATAATGGGATTGTTGTTGGCACTTCTGGAGAAGGAAGGGGCTCAAAAGTATACCTGAGCAGCACAGGGGATTCTGGAGACTGGGCTGAAAGGTTTTCCGGCGGCAATGTCTATTACTATGCAATAAATTTTAACAATGCTGTTTACATGGTTGGCTATGAAGGCGACAAAGCAAAAGTCGCAAAATTAAATGCTGATTCGAGCAGTGTCGAAAGCGAATTTGAATTGGATGCAGGTTATGCATGGACAACTGTTGTTGCAGGAAATTACCTTTACATAGGCACAAGGAGCCCTGGAAAGATTTACCGAGTTGATGCAAATGGCGGAGTGCAGCAAGTGCTTTCTGCAGGCGGAAATGTTCACAGATTAGCAACTGATGGAAGTACTTTAGTTGCTGGCATTGACAGTGATTTGTACATATCAAATGACGGTGTTGCATGGGTCAAAGACAAGTCTTTTGAGGGCAATGTAAAGACTGTTGGAATTTTCAACGGAAATGTTTACGCAATAATAAGCGAGAAATCTGGAGAAAAACCTGGAGAAGTTGAAGCCTGGTACAAAACTATTTCAAAAGGCACGATTGCTGCTGCACCTGCGCCGCCGAAAGATATAGTAGCCACTAAGGCAACACAGAAAAAAGATGAAATCAGCATGGCCTTGAAGCACTGGAAAACCATAGAAAATACAGAGATTGTTTCCAATGGCGATGGCACTGGAACAGCCACTGCAACAATAAGCTCTGGCGGGATTTATGCTTTGATAGTCGGAGAATCTTGCATTAAAAGGTGCCTGAATAATGTTTTTGAT
>CAZBFA010000071.1:0-4344 GCA_964491045.1 Candidatus Woesearchaeota archaeon | reverse complement strand
ACTGGCGAAGGCCTTGTCACAGAAGGCAAGCCGTCAGACATTTTTAGGCTCGAAAGGAAAAAGCCAATAAGGGATGCGAATGCCAGGCTCATCATTGAAATGCTGGAACGCGGGTTTAAAACCCTGCCATTTTCCAGAAGGTCAATAAACCTTCCAATGCGAGATTTTGCCTTGTCTCTTCTTGAAAAGGAAGGCATTATCCACCAGTATCCCCAGTTAGTTGAAAGGTCCAGGGGATTAGTAAGCCAGGCAGAGCACACTGTGATTGTAAAAGAAAAGCCCATTGTGACAACACGGCTGGAATAATATTTGCTGCTTATTTTTCTAGCCCGGATATCAATTTCTTGTTCCTCTCAAAAACCTTTTCATCAACCATCCCAAAAACTCCTTGCAATTCGTCTTTAAACTGTTTAGAATTAATTTTAGCCAGCGCTTTAGACAGTCTCTCTTTTAGGCTGCATCTTTCTGAAACTTCTTTCCTTATCCAGTTTTTATCTTTTAGGGAATTAACCAAGAGAAAGGCATCTCGAACATCAGTCTGCCTGCAGCTGATTAATTTCATTGCAAATAAGGCGTCAGCATTGATGATTTTAAGTTTAAGCTGCTCGCTTATTGTTTTGCCTTGCAAGATTCGCAAAGCAGAATTTTCAAACACCCAATCAGCAGAGAACAGGGCATTTGTTTGCCTGTCAAGAACTTCGCCTATAAGAATGTCTATGCTTACCTTGAAATTGCTCCCTAATTCTTTTTTATATCGTTCAAAATTGTCATGATAAGGAAGAGAGCTGGAATTTTTTGCTTTGTGGTATCCTAATTTAAGAAGAGGATGCTCAATCTTTTCCAGTTCTTTGCGCCCTTTTATCACAATGTCACAATCAACCGAAAATCGTGGCAGAGTGTACGCATTGACAGCATATCCACCGATGGCTACAAAGTTGATTTTCTTGATCTTTTTCAGCGTCTCAAATATCTCTTTTTCCCTAAGCTGTAATTGCTCCATATTTCTCCTTCATGTAGCTATAAGGATGGGCATAAAAACTATTTGCCTTTGCAATCTTTGCAGTTTCTTTCAAGGTTTCAACATAGACCCCATCTTTTTCAGCATAGCTTAATTTTTCAACAGGGATTAAAATGATAAACTCCCCGATAGTCGAGCCTGCTTTGATATAATTTGGAATTCGATAGTGATGAAAGAAAGACTGCCAATACCTCAAATCTTTCTTTAAAATCTTGATATAATAAGGCGATTTCTCCTGCCCCCTCTGTATATAAGAGTAATCAGACCAAATTTCAACCGCTGACAAGCCAGTAAATGCATAGGGCTTCTTGGCTTCTTTGATTATTTGAGGGACCTTAAATTCCAACAATCCTTTTAATATGGCTTCAGGAGATACGCACCTATAAGAATTGCGGGAAACTTTCTTTATCCACCCATTGTTTGCCAATAAAGAGAATATCTTTTTCTTCATGCTTTGCCCTACTATCCAGTCTAATTCTGAGTGGCCGAATTCTTCTTTCAAGCCATGCTTTGAGAAAAACAAGGCATAAGCCCTTAATCCATAGTTTGGTATTTCGTTATACATAGTTACCTAATAGGTAACCTTATATATAAGGCTTTCTACTGGCTAAAATGATACTGGCAGAGCATAGAGTGATTGTAAAGGAAAAGCCGATCGTAACTACAAGAATAGGATAATGCTTTAGCCTAAATAATTTGGTATATCTTTTATTGCGCCGGATTTTGCCTTCCTGAAGTATTCTTCTTCTATCTCCTTGTAAGATTCCATGGCCTCTTTTGAAACAGATGGCCTGACTTTTTTTAAGGCCTCTTCAAAGAATTTCTTAGAAACCTCTTTTGCATTTACATCTGCCCTTAATTCAAGCAATGCTGCTTCCCTGCAGATAGCAGATATGTCCGCTCCCACGCATCCTTCTGTTTTCTCAGAAAGCTTTTCAAGATTGACATCCTTTGCAAGTGGCATGTCTTTTGTGTGTATCTTGAAAACTTCCAGCCTTGCTTCTTTTTCAGGCGGAGTTAATAATAAAATTCTGTCAAACCTTCCAGGCCTTAATAATGCCGGATCAAGTATGTCTGGCCTGTTTGTTGCTGCAATGACAACAACATCATTCAATTCTTCAAGACCATCCATTTCAGAAAGGAGTGTGTTTACCACTTTTTCTGTTGTTTTTGCCCCGACTTCCAACCCCCGCCTTGGCGCTATTGAATCCACCTCATCAAAAAATATGATTGTTGGAGCAACTTGCCTTGCTTTCTCAAAAATCTTCTTCAATCCTTTTTCTGATTCTCCAACCCACATTGATATTATGTCAGAAGACTTTACATTTATGAAATTAGCTTCGGATTCATGTGCAATGGCTTTTGCCAGCAAGGTTTTTCCGGTTCCAGGCGGGCCATAAAGCAAAATTCCTTTTGGTGGTTTTATTCCAAGCCTCCTGAATGCCTGCGGATTTTTCAATGGCAGCTCTATGCTTTCTTTTAGCTCAATCTTCTGCAGTTCCAGGCCGCCAACATCAGTCCATTTAACATCAGGAGTTTCAATCAAGACTTCTCGCAATGCAGATGGCCTGACAATTTTTAATGCTGCCTTGAAATCCTCATTTGTTACTCGCAAATTTCCAAGTATCTCATCAGATAATGGCTCTTTCTCTTGCATCTTTAATTCAGGTAATACTCTTCTAAGAACATTCATTGCAGCTTCCTTGCACAATGCCTGCATGTCTGCGCCAACAAAACCATGAGTTATGTCTGCCAAGCTTTGCAGCTTGACATCTTTTGCAAGTGGCATGTTCCTTGTATGGATTTTTAATGTGTCTAACCTGCCCTTCTTGTTTGGAACGCCGATTATAACTTCCCTGTCAAATCTTCCCGGCCTTCTCAAGGCAGGGTCAAGGCTATTTGGCCTGTTTGTTGCTGCAATAACAATTACATGGCCTCTTGTTTTTAGCCCGTCAAGCGAGGTGAGCAGGGTGCTGACCATTCTTCTTTCCACCTCGCCGTGAACTTCTTCCCTTTTGGGTGCTATCGAATCTATTTCGTCAATGAATATTATGGCCGGTGCATTTTTTTCAGCCTCTTCAAATATATCGCGAATGCGTTTTTCTGACTCGCCATAAAATTTATTGACGACTTCAGGTCCATTTATCAGCATGAAGTTTGCTTCGCATTCATTTGCCACTGCCTTGGCCAATAATGTTTTTCCAGATCCAGGAGGGCCATGCAATAAAACGCCCTTTGGCGGCTCAATGCCCAGCTTTGCAAATATCTCGGGATGCTTCAATGGAAGCTCAACCATCTCCCTTATTTTTTTTATCTCATCATCCAAGCCGCCAATGTCTTCATAAGTTACATCCGGCACTTTTTCTTCCAGAATCTCAACAGCCTTTGCGCTTATCGAGATTTCTGTTGCTTCTGTTACAATCACTGGCGGTTTTGGATTTGTGTTCACAACAATGAATTTTAATCCGCTCAAGCCAAAGCCTCCCATGAAGCTTTGCTCAAAAACATCAAACATATCTTCAAAAGAGCCATTTGTTCTTCTTCTCCTTCTTGTTCCGCCAGGAGAAAAAATATCCCCTTTCATCAAGGCCCTGCCTAACAATGACCTCTTGAACATGTTTGGGTCTGCCTGTATCATTACTCCTTTTTGCGCAGGGGCTATTTGTATTGACTTTGCTTCTTTAACATCTGCTTTTCTTACCCTGACAAAATCACCAATGCTTGTTTTTGCGTTCCTTCTTAAAATGCCGTCCATCCTTATCACAGCCTGGCCTACATCAGTTGGATAAGCACGGTCCACAATGCCAACGGTAATCCTTTGCCCCTCTATTTCAATTATATCGCCTGGCCTTACTCCTATAGAATTCATCGTTTCAGCATCTACCCTGACTATGCCTTTATATGCTTCTTCCTGCAAGGCTTCCATAACCTTTAATTTTGATTCATTTGCCATGTTCTAGCTAAATCGCGTACTGAATTTATATTTAAGCTTTATAAGGTTTTTATATTTTTTGATGGTTTAAAAGCATATGTTCAACTAGGGCTATTAGAAGAATGCTCATAGAATTGAGTGAATAAAACAAAAAATAACTATTTTAGTCTTTTTCTCTTGCTTTTTTCAGTTTCTAAGAGATAATTTTCTTTTGAGGCAATCGGCTTGCCTATTCTTCTCTCAGCATCTTTTCTTGCATTGCCAGCAACCTCTTCGCCTTCATTAGCAGCGTTTTTGCAGCCCGGAAAATCCGCTGCCTGCTTATTTCTTGTAATCTCAGTCATTACTATTTCGCCCAGCATTGAAAAAATTAGCTCAAGATCATCCATGTGGT
>CAZBFA010000070.1:0-4346 GCA_964491045.1 Candidatus Woesearchaeota archaeon | reverse complement strand
GAATCATCAAAATAATTGGTGTGCCTCTTTGCAAAGCAAATTCCTGATTTTTTGAGCAAATCATCTAGCCCAGAATAAGATTTTATTTTTTCTGCTGGCTTCAAGAGTTTTTTGTCAATCATCTTCTGCCTCCAAAAAAGTGAAACCAATCAACTTTCGTCTTTCTTTTCACAAAAATACCTGATTGTTTGTTCAGCGCAGCTAGTGCAGTAATTTAACTTTGTTATCATTGTTTTCATCATCCTGTCATATATCTTTTGGTTCTCTTCATTTGTTCTGTTTGCCAGCGCCCCAATAAGGCTTCCTTCTGTTCCAATGTCAGATTCCAGCCTTAAATCAGTGACTGCTTTTACAAGTGGTGTGTTGTCCATGAAGTCATAGTCATCTACTCCTGTGACCTTTGCCTGCCCGTAAATCTGGATTATGGTTGCCCTGTGGCTTTCTTTCTGCTCTTTTGTTGACAGTCCAAGCCTTTCTTCAATGCCGTTCATATATTTTTCATCTATTTTGAATGATTTCAGCTTTTGCGTTTCCTTGTCAAAATATGCCACCATCTTGTCAGGGCCAATCCTTTCACGGTCAATGCTGCCAAGGACCATATTTACATAATTCATCACATCTTTTTTTACTGCTTGTGGTTCGTTCATATAAGCATTGAATATACTCACCCTTATCATTTTCCTGTAAAAGTTTTTTGCAGGCTTCAGGTCTTCAAGGTATTTTTTCCTGTCAGTGCCGTCAGGCACATAGTCAAGAATTACTTTCTCCAGCGATTTGAAAACATCATATGCAAACATGCATGACCTTTCATTTGTTTCCAAAGTCTCAGATAACAGCTGGATTGACCTGCATAAATTTCTGTGGCCCAATCCCTTCTGGCCAAATCTTTTTCTTACATCTGCTTCAAACGTAAGCTGGTCAACTACTTCAATTAATGTCTTTATTCCTTTTTCGCCCGCAGTCTCGCCCGCAGCAAGCTGCATCATCTCAATTGGCGTTAACTTGTCTGTTCTAGGCAGTCTTGTCAATGCTGCTGCAACACTTGCTGCGTCTTTTAGGTTTGGATCAACATGAAGGTCATTCTGCATTATTGTTTTCTTGATTTCATCTCCAATGGCATAGCTTGTTAATTCCCCCTGCAGCTTGTAGTTTGTATTGTGTCCCACATAGCATATCCTGCATCTGTCAACTATTGGAGCTTCCCTGTCTTCAGTTAGGAATTCATTGAAAACAGAATTGTTGCTTGTAGCAACTATCAATGTGTCAATTGGCCATTTGTAGCCGTCAATTTCTATGGCTCTGTTTTGTATAACGCCAAGATAAACCTGGACAAGGTCTTTCTTGTTTCTGAATATTTCATCGCTGAAATGTATCCCTCCGCCAGCAACCCTTGCTATCGCCCCTCTTCTTAGATCAAATTTGTAAGGATTGTTCGTGTCGTGCAAATTCATTAACCTTTCAATTGACTCTTCTCCCAGCAGATCAACCGATGACGAAGTTATCTTATCTTTGGCTGCATATTTTCCAGTTACAGTGCCCAGTGTTTCATCCAATGAAACAGGAACAACTTCAATGAATCTTTTCAATTCTCCAATATTTCCATTAATATGTTCCCTTATATCATTTAATATGTAGGAAGTGCAAGCCCCCAATGGCCTGTAATTTTTGTAAAATTCCATGATCTGCTTGTCAGAAAAGCCTGCTTTGGACAAAGCTGCCTTGCCTTCTTCTCCCGGCCCATAAAGGTTCATTGCCAGTATCATTGGGTCTTCATAGGTCTGTGATTCAATGAATGGTATCTTGCCATAGTTGTTTATTTCAGCGCTGTTTATTTCATTCAGCATCTGCTTGCCCATTTGTTCAGGGGTTATCGAAAGATGTTTGTGCTTCTTTGTCAGTTCAGCTATCTTGTCATACTTCTCGATTATATTCTTGATATCTGCATCATTAATTGGCTTTTTTAGATTGTTTAATCCATTGAACCTGAAAGTGTACCTTCTGTTTTCATCTCTTGCGAGAAATCTTCTGTATGCCGTGCATAAATAATCTACAAAAAATGTTTTTCCATTTCCTGGCTCTCCCACCAGGACAAATGCCATTTCAGAAGCAGAGCCCCCTTCAGCAGCGCCTTTTACGTAGTTTACAAAGCTATTTAGCTCATCATACATTCCAACTAAATGCTTTTTGCCTTTTCTGAATATGCCATAATCATAGATATTCCTTCCCTTGTCCATCACCCTTTCAATGCTGCCAGGCTCTTCTAAAATCATTCTAGAAATAGACTGGAATGCATTTTCAAATCTTCTATTGCCTTCTTTTACCTGGGACAAATGGTAATCAAGTGTGTTTTTTTCCATTTTTTCACCTTTTTTGCATACAATATAATATGACAATTGTGCAGTAGAAATCTCAAAAATATTTAAACATATGCCTATTTGAATATAACAATTAAAATTTATAAAAAACCAGCTTATGGCTATTTTATCTGTGCTTCTCTATTTTTGGATGTTCATGCCCCAGCTCTTTCCTTACCTTTAGGTATTTGAAATGCTTCTGCCTTTCTTTCAGGAATCCTTCATTATCAAGCCCGTATTTGCCAATCATCATTGATGCATGGCTTCCTCCAAGGAAATGTGGCATTATCACGTAAGTAGCTCCCTTCTTGTAAAGCATGTCGGTTTCCTCAAGGCTATGGGATATGACCATGATGATTGCTTTCTTGTTTGTTTTTCTTATTTTGCTTATCACGAGTGCATTTGTTTCTGATTCAGGTATTGTTGAAACAACCATCTTTGCCTTGTCCAAGTTCAGTTCATTTAAAAATTCCTCATCACTGGCATCTCCGTACCTGCAGTCAATTCTCTTTTTTGTCAAGTTTTCCACAGTTTCGGGATTATAGTCAACAACCAAGAATTTTCTTTTTAATGTCTTAAACGCTCCCAATATGTCATAGCCAATCCTGTTGTAGCCAAATAGTATAACATCGTAATCTCTGATGCCCCTTTCCTCTTTGCCTGCTGTCTTTCTTTCAAATATAACAAGGTATTTTGCCAGATTGGTGTATATCCTGTCAGAATATGGTATCAAGTAACTAGAGCCTGCTATTGTCACTAATCCGACAATTGTGGCAAAAGACAGTATCTCTGCATTAAGGTGGCCTACTTTGACTCCAAGCGCTATGAGTATAAGTGAAAATTCACTTATTTGGGCAAGTGATATTCCTGCCTGGAATCCTGTCTTTTTTTTGTAGCCAAGCAGGCCCATGAGTATCATGACCACAATTGGCTTTGCAACAAGCACAAACAATGAAAATATTATGGCAGGAACTATGAATCTGCTTATGTTGTTGAACATCATCTGCGAGCCAAGGAGTATGAAAAATAAGATGATAAAAAAATCCCTTAATGGCCTCATCTTTGAGCTGATTTCAATATGGTATGGCGACATTGACAATGCAACACCTGCAATTAAAGCGCCTATCTCCATTGAAAATCCCATGTAGTTGAACAATGCAGCAAGGCTTAATCCCCACCCGATTGAGAACAGGAACAAAAATTCCTGCGATCTTGCAAAAAAGCTCGAAAGTCCTGGAAGAACGTAAATGCTTATCATGGCAAGTCCTATGATTAGTGCAACTCCCCAGAGAATGGGCATAAACGAAAGGCTGTTTAAATTTATGGTTCCTGAAAGAGAAGATATTATCATCAGCAAGACTATTGCAAAAAGGTCTTGGACCAATAAAATTCCTATTGCAAGTTTTCCATAGAGCCTTTCTAAATCCCTTTTGTCAGAAAGCAGCTTCATTATTATGATAGTGCTGCTAAATGTTATTGCAACAGCAATGTACAATGAAACCATGAGTGAAAAATCAAGAAGCCAGCTTATCAAAAAGCTCAGCAGCGATGTAAAAATTATTTGGCCTGCTCCTGCAATCAATGAAACCTTCCCGACTTCCCTAATCACTTTTGGGCTTAAAGTCAATCCAACAATAAAAAGAAGCAGCGCCATTCCTATCTGCGAAAATAAGCTTATTGTCTCAGTCGACCTCATTATGTTTAACGCATAAGGGCTTGCTATTATGCCAACAAGAATGTATGCTATTATCAATGGCTGTTTCAGCAGCCTCATTATGCCTGCAAGCAGCACAGTTATGCCAATGATTATGCTTAGTTCAATGAATATTTCCACTATGGTTCATCCTCTTTATTTGTAATTGTTCCTTCTTTTTATCAAGCCTGCAGATTTAATAAACCTATTTGTTTTGAGTTCACTTGATTACGCAGGCGCCATCAAAGCATTTGCAGAAAACTCTCTCATCAGAATCTATTTGGCCTTGGCTGTTGCAG
>CAZBFA010000069.1:0-4361 GCA_964491045.1 Candidatus Woesearchaeota archaeon | reverse complement strand
TAAAGGACTTTACATTAAGCCCAAGCACTGTTTCATGCAGCGACTCTGTTGAGGCAAATATTGACATATTGAACATCGGCTCAAGCGATGAAGATGATGTTTATGTTGAGATTAAGAATACAGATCTTGGCCTGAACATGAAGTCTGAACTATTTGACCTTGATGCAGGCGGCGAGGATGATGATGAATCAACTGAAGCATTGTCATTTACAGTGCCTAAAGATGCAGAAGACAGGGCTTATGACATTGAAGCTGTTGTTTACTATGATGATGGCGATGAAAAGTCATCCAGCTTCGCAAAACTTACAGTTGAAAAATGCAGGCCTGATGTTGTTGTTACGCCTGATTCAGCAACCTTGGAAATATTGGCAACAAGCATTGACTCAAAAGACAATACCTTCAGCATACCAGTAAAGGTGACAAACAATGAGGATGGGCAAAAGACATTCTCTGTGGATGTCTCAAACATAGATGGATGGGCTGAAGCTGTCACGCCAAAGACATTGACCTTGAACAATGGCCAGTCAAGCACGGTTTACTTTTACATAAAGGCAACTGCAGATGCTGTCGGCAAGCAAAGCGCAACAGTCAATGTAAAGGATGCCGCAACAGGAACAACAGCGGTCTCTGAAACAATAATGCTTGACCTTGGTGGGAAAGAAGACATCAAGAAGCCCGGCGTTATCAGCAGAGTAAAGGGCGCTTTGAGCACGAGCAACACAGCATTCTGGATAATACTTGATGTTGTCCTGGTTGTTGTGGCAATATATGTGATCAAGGCATTGTTTGCAAGAAAGAATTGAAAAATTCTTTTTTCTTTTTTTATTTTTTTAAAACAAAACTGATTTAAACTCATTTTTTTGATGTGTTCAAAATGTTCCCTGAAGAATTAGGCATAAAATTTGGAGACTATGTGCGTTCTATAAAGACAGATTCATATTCCTTGACTGACAGAACAAAGATAATTATTGAATTGCAAAAACATCTTGAACAGGCGATAGAAAAACGGATTATAGACAAAAAAACAACAGCAATAGCATTTTCAGGCGGCCTTGACAGCTCAATTATGGCGCTTATTGCATCCAAACATGTTAAAGGCATAGGCCTTCTTGCAGTGGGATTTGAAAATTCTTCAGACATGGAATATGCAAAAAAGATATCTAAATTTTACAATTGGAACCTAAGAACAAGGGTTATTTCTTTGCAGGAAGCTGAAGAAATAGTAAAGAGAGTTGTTGGCATATTAAAGACAGATGATATAGTAAAGGTTGGCGTTGGCTGCGTTGTTCATTCAGTGTTGGGTCTTGCAAAGCAAAACAATATGAAAACAGTTCTTGGCGGGCTTGGGGCTGAAGAAATCTTTGCTGGCTATGACAGGCACAGGAAAAAGCACATTGAAAATCCGGAATCTGTCCATGAAGAATGCTGGCGCGGCTTGGAAAATCTTTATGCGCAGGATATTGAGCGCGATAGCGCAATAGCAGCGCATTTCAAAATCAGGCTCTTGGCCCCGTTTCTTGATGATGGGATGATTAAGTTTGCCATGGAAATTGACCCTAAACTAAAGGTGAGCGCAGATGATAAAAAAATAATCCTAAAAGAAGCAGCATTGTCTCTTGGCCTGGAAAAAGAGTTTGCATCCCGCAAGAAAAAAGCAGCACAATACGGTAGTTATTTTCATCAGGCAATAGGCAAGCTTGCAAGGAAAAATGGGTTTAAGTACAAGAAAGATTACCTGAAAAGTTTGCTTGGTTAGATCAAAGCTTATTGTGCATTTACTGTAACGATTACATTTGCTTCGCTAAAATCTTTCCATCTTTTTCAGCTGTTGCCTTTATTGGAAATAAATCTTGTTTGTACTTGAATCCTTGATTTATTGATGGTTTTGCATAAATACTGATTATTTTTTCGCTGTTTGCGGCAAGGTAAAAAGAGCTTTCTTTAATTTCAAAATTGATGTTATTCCCTGAAACTGTTTTGCTTTTTTCTATTTTGATGTTGAAATTGCTCGCCACATCGTTATTCTTTATTCTTGCATCAAAGCTGCCACCTTCTTTGCTTAGAATTATGCCTTGGTTCAGAAATATTCCATATGCTAATTTGCCTGATTCTTTCAGCTGTTTTTGGGCTTCTTCCTGCAGGCCTTTTGTAACCTGCTCCTCAATTGCTTTCTTTAAGAAATCCGGCATGTCATTGCTTTTGCTTGTTTCAACTTTTGCGCAGCTGATTAGGAAGATTCCTATTATTAGTGTTGCCAGTAATTTTTTCATTTCAAACCCCTTTCTTTTAATATTTTTATTATTTTGCCTTTGATTTTAGCATGCAATTTAATATTTCTTTTGCTTCTTCTACACTGATTTTATAGCCTTGATATTTTGGCATATTGCGCTTATATCTAAATTTGTCCATTAGTTCAAGCATAAAGCTGTCAAACCCATATTTTTGCAGGTATGCAATTGATGCTTCATGAGAATATGACTTAAATCCATCAATGGTTAATATCGCATCTGCAAAATCTCTTATCGCGTCATAAGCATTTTCAAATATAAATTTTGAGAACTCAGCAACATCAAGCCTTGCAAGCTTTTCTAATCTTTCTTCCATGTCATTGATGAGCGATCTTGCTAAAGCTTTGTCTGGTGTGGCCCTTTTGGCTTCTCTGGCATCAAGAAAATATGCAAAACTCCTCATTTTATAGCATCCAAATAGCCATATAAAATTATTCCATTTATTAGGCTATTGTACATTTCTTCGGGAATATTTCGGTATTGCATCAACGAAAGATGAATCTTTCTTTTTAATTTCTTTTCAAATATGATTATGCCCGCAAGATGTGTTTCATCTGTTATTACTGCTATATCTATATCGCTTCCCCCGACATCTTCTCCCCTGCTGTAACTGCCAAATAAAACAATTGATTTTGGATTGTATCTCTTGGCTAAGAACTCGACAATGCCTGAATCATAAATTCTTGTTAAATTGTAAATCTTTTTTTTTATCACAAATTTTGGACTGTCAAGATTGGGTATTATTTCAACTATGTGTTTCTTTGCTTCCTTCCTGATCAATCCCATTTTTTCCAGTTCCTTGGCGGCGTTTATTATACTATTAGGGTTTGCTTTTACCTTCCTGGCCAGTTCACGGATATAGTATCTTCTAGTAGGATCATCAAAGATTTCGGCTAGTATTCTTTCTTGTATTTGCATGTTATACAATAGTATAATCTGTTATACAATTGTATAACACAATAGTTTAAATGCTTTTCTATTGTTTTTAGAAATTATCTGTTGATATTGCTTGGCGTTTCTGTGTCTTTTTTCAGCTCGCACCTGGTTTTTTCAGCAAGTTCATCAAGCAGCATGCCGCCCCTGTGTGATGTTCCATCTGCAAATGTCCATGTTGGGAATGCATATACAAGCGCCTTGGTGCATTCTTCTGGCTTTTCATCACAGTCAGTGTAATTTACATACTGGAAAGAGCTGCCGAATTTTTCTTTTTGAGATTTGCATGGCGGGCACCAGCTAGTGCCGTATAATCTGGCGCCATTTTCTGTTATGCATTTGGCAAAAGTATCATAAGCGCCATCCTGAACTTTTTCATTTGCAGGTTCTGGCGGTGGAAAATAAGAGCCTGAATTGAAGGTGATTGCCAATGCTGCAACTATTCTGCATAATGTTCTTTTTTTCATTTTATTATAATCAGCTTTTTGTTTATATAGATTTCTTTTGTTTTTTTTAATGAAATCAGCGCCGAGCAGGATTCGAACCTGCGCATCTGAGGGTTGCAGCCTCATGCCTTACCACTTGGCTATCGGCGCATAATATATTGATATTTAGCATAAGCAGGAGTTTTTAAATATTATTGAGCTGAAAGCTTTTTATACCTTTGTTCTTTAGTTCTTTAACATGAACGCACTCAAAACAAACCACGGTGCCTTGAAACTGCCTGCTTTCCTTCCAGATGCAACAGCTGGCTTTGTAAAGGGAGTTGATTCAAAGGACCTTGCCAATGCAAATGTTGATGGTGTTGTTGTTAATACTTATCATTTGATGCAGAGAAATCTTGTTGATGCAATAGAAAAATCTGGGGGTATTCACAAGTATATGAATTTTAGCAGGCCAATTATTTCAGATTCCGGTGGCTTTCAAGTAATGACTTTGATACACGACAATCCTAAATTAGGCAAGATACAAAATGATGGGGTAACATTCAACCTCAACAGTAAAAAGATAATTCTTACACCGGAAAGATGCATTCAAATCCAATTAAAAATAAAATCAGACATTGTAATGTGCCTTGATGACTGTACAAGGTCTGCTGCAAGCCCGGCAGACCAAAAAAATTCTGTTGAAAGGACAATA
>CAZBFA010000068.1:0-4381 GCA_964491045.1 Candidatus Woesearchaeota archaeon | reverse complement strand
GTGCGTGTCTGTCCTTTTTGTCCTCTGGTTTTCATGACTTCACAATTAAGAAAATATGGATTTTGCGAAAGAATTATAAAAAGAAGCAGCAAATATGTTTTATAGACCGCCATTCATCCCGCGCACTAAAGTGCGGAGATTTCTGGCTCAAGAAAGGTTAAAAGGCAATAACTATTATGGTAATCGAATTGATTGAAATAATGCTGCACATTGACAAGTACCTGCAGATAATTGTAAATGAATATTCAACAGCAGCATATTTCTTGCTGTTTCTTGTTGTGTTCTTTGAAACAGGCCTGGTCGTTGCGCCATTCCTGCCAGGAGACAGTTTATTATTTGCTGCGGGCGCATTGGCTGCAATAGGCTCATTCAAGCTTAGCCTGCTTTTTTTGGTTATTTTCCTTGCCGCAGTGCTTGGCGACACTCTAAATTATCACATAGGAAAGTACATTGGCCCAAGGGTGTTCAAGAAAGAATCTTCATTGTTTTTTAACAAGGAATATTTATTGCGGGCCCAAAAATTTTACGAGAAGCATGGCAAGAAGACAATAATACTTGCTCGTTTCATCCCGATAATCAGGACATTTGCGCCATTTGTCGCGGGCATTGGAACCATGTCATACAGAACTTTTTTGGCATACAATGTCATCGGCGCATTGATGTGGTGCGCGCTATTCATTTTCAGCGGATTTTTCTTTGGGAACATTCCATGGGTGAAAGAGAATTTCGGGTTGTTCATATTGGCGATCATATTCGTCTCGTTGATGCCCTTGTTTAAGGAAATCATCATGCATCTTTGGCATAAGAGAAAGAATAATATGATTCAGGCATGATGGATTATTTAGCCCTGCAGAAAACACCAATCATTCCATCTTTAATTCTTTTATCGCTCTCTTCAGCCAGTCTTCCCATTCAAAAAATATCCTGTCAGAATCAAGGTAGCCAGCCTCATCTTTAACATAATCGCTTATCTTGTGGAACTTGTCATTTGCAAAAATAACGAACTCTGCTTCCAGCAGATCATCCATGTTTTCTTTGACAGCGTAATTGACCAGGGTCTCTTTCACCCTCGCTCTCAGCATTATATTGCTCCAGACAGCATCCCAGTTCCCAGCCCACTCCTTTACATTGCCGGCTATTGCTTTTATTATCTCGCTGTCCCCATTGATAAGGTCATCAGTCGGCTCCAGCATGTCTGTCTTTGCATTATACTTCATAAGATCAACAAAACCTTTTTCAGTTATTGGGTCTTCTGTCCAGTGCTTTCTCACTTCTGTTATTGAAACGATTCTTCTCCATTTGTGCAGGCCATCTGGGCTTTTCATGGGGTTTGCTATCACTATTATATCAGTTGCCTTGAAGCTTGTTTTAGGAACTTGCAGATCATTCACAACCCTGTCATAAACTCCATAAGGGCTGTCCCCATGAATTGTTCCGCCGACGAAATTAGCTAAAGCACCTACTCTCATTGCCTCGTAAAGTGCAAACGCTTCCGCGCTTCGAACTTCGCCCACAATCAATGATGAATCACCCATTCTCAGGCTGGTTCTAATTCCTTCATCAGCAGACACTTCTGTTCCGCCTTTTGTCAATGCGCTTCTCACTTTCATTGATTGAATATTATATCCTAACTTTCTCAATGATTCAGTAGCTAACTCCAATGTGTCTTCCACAGTTATTATTCTGTATTTTCTCATTAAGTCGACTAATGCCGCATTCAGCAAACTCGTTTTTCCTGATCCGCGGGTGCCAGCAAATAAGATAGATCTGGACCCTTGTATTAAAAAACTCAGCAATCCGGCAGCCAATGGGCTCAGCATTCTTTGCTTCATGAATAATGGAAGAGTCCATGGCTTGTCTCTGTGTCTTCTTAATGAAAATGCAATGCCAAATGGATTCAATGGCTTTTGTATTATTGCGACTCTTGCCCTCGCCCCAGGTATTGCCAATTCAGTGTCTAATATTGGATTTGCTTCATCAAGGGGCCGGCCAGATATTATCCTGAATTTTGTCGCCCAGCTTTCAACATCATCTTTTGAAGGCATTATGTTGGTCATGCATTCTTCATAGTCTTCATGCACAATGAATATTGGGGTATTTCCTACAGGCGCATTTATCATGATGTCCTGTATTTTTTGGTCTTGCAATAAAACTTCAATCAGTCCAAAGCCGACAGTGTATCTCACTAATATCTTGGCCATCTCATCAAGCTCTTCCTGGCCCAGTTCAACACCCCTGCTGTCAGCCAGCTCCTGCAGCAAATCACGGCCAATATTATAAAATGTATTTCTCATCTTGTCTGGCTCAAGAAATTCCTCTTCCCTTGGCTTGTGCTCGGCAAGCACAGTTCTTGCCAGATCCAATAATGCATACTTGTCTTCGCTTATCTTGAATTCCGGCGGCGTTAAATGGTACAATGGCTTAATGTCTCTCTCAGTCTTGAAAAGAGCAACATTGGAATTTTCAACATCATACACATCAACCTCTTCGGCATCAATTGGCTGCTGCAACATCAATCTTGTGAACACGAAATCGGGCATTACTGCCGGCCTGAATATTCTCTTGTACAAGCTTCTGTCTCCCAGGCTGTACCCGGCAAGCTCATCCCTGACAGTCGATACTAATTTTGTGCTTTCAAGCAATGTGATTACCTGGTTCAAGATATCAATATAAGCGGAATGGCTTTCAGCAACTCCGATTGGCATTTTTGCATTCTTTATTTTTTCCTCGCGAACAACTCTTTTTAATTCAACATAAGCTCCAAGAGGGTCCTGCCTTAATAACTGGAGCACTATCTCCTGCACCCTTGCCCTCCATATCGGCAGGTACACAGTCGATTCTGCTGTTATTGGAACATCTCCCAAAGTAATCATTTTTTTCTGCCTTACAAGCAGCTTGTATAGATTGGCAATTTCAATCAGCATTTGCGTTTGTACATAATCGTAGCTGTACTGCTTCCTTTGAGAAAAAACTATCCTGGCAACACTTGGCGCTTCAACCAGCTTGTCTATTGTTGTGGCCATGCACAAGGCAACATCTTCTATTGAAGGGGCAAAGCTCCATGTTTCTGCATTTATCTTCATGACATCTTCTTGCCCTTCCTTGATTACAGAATATTCCCTTTCAGCCATGTTACCCCTTTTTGATGTTTACATAATATTTAATATGCAGCAAGCTAAATATGTTCTTTGTTAAATAAATAACTTTCGGATTGAAAATGGCGCTCGAACAACAGTCAGACTCCTCTTATATCCTAAATGAAGTCATAGCTCGCCTGAGGTCTCTTGAAAGCAAGTACAATATCATAACAGAAAAAACATTAATGGTGAACAAGAACATGATAGATGAATACAAGCTTGTTTCAAGGCACCTGAAAGCAATAGAATCAGACATAAAGGAATTAAAACTGGAACTAAACAAGGCCAGGGAAGTAATAAAAGATGTAGCAAAGGAAACTGAAAATTATGCAAGAAAGGAAAATGTAAAGGTCTTAGAAAAGTATATTAACTTGATAGACCCATTAAAATTTGCAACAGAAGATGATGTAAGGAAGATTGTAGAAGAGGTGATAAGATCTGAACGGCAAAGACCTGCCATTAGACCAGGCATTAAGGCTAAGGCAGCAGGGAATGAGTAACCAGCAGATAATCTCAAAGCTGGAAGGCCATGGTTATAATAGTTCTCAGATAGCGGAATCAATGAATCAAATGGGAATAAAAAACAGCATTGAATCAGGCTCTTCTCAAAATACTATGCAGCCATCCTTGCTTAATGAAGAAGAAATTCCTGTTCCCTCTCCGCCTCAAGGAGGAACAGAGGCAGCTGTCCAGCCATCTTACACTCCAGTAGAGCCTTTATATACATCACCATCAATGCAGCCAATTTCTTACAGTCCTGATCATGCAGATGTCCAGGAGATTATAGAATCTATTGTTGAAGAGAGATGGCAAAGGTTTTCCGATACATTGACTGATGTGGAGGTTTGGCGCTCAAGAGTCAATGATGACTTAGTTTCAATAAAGCAGGAAATATTAAGAGTAAGCAACAGGTTTGAAATACTTCAGAAATCAGTTCTCGGCAAGGTCGATGAATACGGCAAGGGCATAACAGAAGTAAGCTCTGAAATAAAAGCCCTTGAAAAAGTCTTCCAGGGCATCATAAATCCGCTGACATCAAATATAAAAGAATTGTCAAGAATAACAACAGATCTTAAGAAGAGATAATAAAAGATAGAAAGAATTTTTCGGGCAAATATCAACAAAGATCCATTTTTTTTAATAGCTCTTTCCAATCAGCCTTACGGCCTGAGCCGCAATCACCAATATCCATGCAGTCGTCAATAATCTCGGTGAGAATATTATTCTTGCCATGTCATAAGTTA
>CAZBFA010000067.1:0-4394 GCA_964491045.1 Candidatus Woesearchaeota archaeon | reverse complement strand
GCAAAGGAGCTGGTTAGCCCGGAAGGATATATTAATGCAGACAACATAACACTTGCAGAGCACATAGGCAAGGACGTAATATTGATTGATTTCTGGACATACAGCTGCATAAATTGCCAAAGAACATTTCCTTACCTGACTTCTTGGTATGAAAAGTACAAAGACAAGGGCCTTGTCATCATCGGGGTTCATACGCCAGAATTTGGCTTTGAAGAAAAATATGCAAATGTGGCCAAGGCAGCGAAAAAATGGAATATAACATATCCCGTAGTGCAGGATAATGACAGGCAAACATGGACAGCGTATAAAAATTTATACTGGCCCAGAAAATACCTTGTAGACATTGATGGGTTCATTGTTTATGACCATATTGGCGAGGGGGCTTATGAAGAAACAGAAAAGAAGATACAGATGCTATTAATTGAAAGAAATAAAATCTTGGGGCTCAAGGCGGCAGTAGATGAAAATATGTCTATTGTTGAAGCAGAAGAGCCCGAATTCCAAAAAATAAGGACGCCAGAAATATACCTAGGCTATGGTTTTGAAAGGGCGCAGATGGGAAATGCTGAGGGCTGGGTGCCTGAATCAGTTGTTGAATACGCGTTGCCAAAAGAGATAAATATAAACAGTTTTTATCTTGAAGGCAGCTGGAAGAACAACAATGACAATATGGAACTTGCTGGCAAGGAAGGCAAGATTGTTTTGAAATATAATGCAAAGATCATAAATATTGTTGCTGGGGCGCAGGATGCAAAGGACATTGTTGTTTTGATTGATGGCAAAAAAACTGGAACAGTTAAAATTTCAAATTTTGACTTATATACTATATATAAAGCTCAAGATTATGCTGAACATACAGCAGAATTGCAAATGCCACGGGGCGTAATGGTTTATACCTTTACATTTGGATGAAAAATGAAAAGAGTCATGCAAACAGAAAAGGAATGGAAAAAGAAGCTAAGCGCGGCGCAGTATCATATCTTAAGGGAAAAAGGCACAGAACTTCCCTTCAGCGGAGAATATGTAAAATTTGACAAAAATGGCAGGTATCTTTGCGCTGCCTGCGGCAATGAATTATTTGGCTCCGGAACAAAATTTGATTCCAATTGCGGATGGCCAAGCTTTTATGACTCTAAAAAGGATGCAGTTGAATTCAAGAAAGATGTTAGCCGTGGAATGGCAAGAACAGAAGTCCTTTGCAGAAAATGCAAAAGCCACCTTGGGCACATATTTGATGATGGCCCAAAGCCCACCGGAAAAAGATATTGCATCAATTCGCTTGCTCTGGAGTTCAAAGAAAAATGAAAGCAACATTTGGGGCTGGATGCTTTTGGCATGTAGAAGAAGCATTTAGAAATGTGCCTGGCGTGAAAAAAACAATTGTTGGATACATGGGCGGGAAAACAAAAAATCCCTCTTATGAAGATGTTTGCACGGACAAAACTGGGCACGTAGAAGCATGCATGGTTGAATACGACCCAAAGAAAATATCTTATGGCGAATTATTAAGGATATTTTGGAAGATTCATGATCCAACACAGATAAATAAGCAGGGACTGGACATTGGAACGCAATACCGGTCAGCAATATTTTACCATGATTCTGAACAGAAAAAATTGGCTGAAGAATCCTTAAGAAAAGAGCAGAAGAAATACCAAGAGAAGATTGCAACAGAAATTACCAAGGCAGGAAAATTCTACAAGGCTGAAGAATATCACCAGAAGTATCTAATGAAAAGAGGGTTAAAAGCCTGCCAATAGACAAGTTTTATAAATACCCATTATGAAGTAATTTCATGAAAACTAAGAAAGGCGATGTTGTCGAGCTGGAATATACTGGCACTATCAAGAAAAGCAATATCATATTTGACACGACTGATGAAAGTGTGGCAAAAAAAAATAATTTGCACAGGGATAATATAAATTACAAGCCGGTGATAGTGTGCATAGGCCGTAAAGAACTAGTTCCGGGTCTTGATGATTTCCTTGCTGGAAAAGAAACAAACAAAGAATATGAAGTTGAGCTAAAGCCAAACGAGGCATTTGGCGAGGAAAATGCAAAATTGTACAGGCTTGTCAATGCTGGCAAATTCCTGAAGCAGGGCATAAGGCCATATCCGGGATTGCAATTGGATCTGGACAATGCTTTTTGCACAGTAAAGGCTGTTTCTGGCGGAAGAGTAATGATTGATTTTAATCATCCTCTTGCTGGCAAAGACATAATATACAGGGTAAAGGTGAACAGGATACTTGAAAGCGCAAATGAAAAGGCAAAGGCTTACATAGAAAAGCTGCTTGGCAAGGATGCAAAATACACATTCCTTGATGGAAAGCTTGAAATCACGGCTAAATTAAACAAAGACATGCAGGAAATGCTGGACAAGGAGCTGAAAGAAATCATACCCGAGATAAAAGAGATTGAGTTCAAAATAGCATAATAAATTACGAATAAATTTATAAACAAAAATCTCCTGTTTTTCTCTGTTAAAAAAATGGTGGAAGATCTAAAACTGCAATATGCGCAAAAAACAACAGCCGACATAGATGAAGAGCTTGAACAGTTGCTGGCCAATCAAAGGGCAAAAATAAAGGTTGTCGGCTGCGGCGGTGGCGGAAACAATACTATAAACAGGATGACTGAAGTAGGGATTGTTGGCGCTGAGACTCTTGCTATTAATACTGACGCTCAAGACTTGCTTTATACAAATGCAACGCATAAAATTCTCATTGGAAAGCAATTAACACAGGGTCTTGGAGCTGGCTCTATACCTCAGATTGGAGAAGAATCTGCAAAAGAATCAGAGCTTGAGATAAAACAAAAATTATCCGGGGCTGATATGGTTTTCATAACATGCGGCCTTGGCGGAGGCACCGGAACTGGCGCAGCGCCTGTTGTTGCTGAGATGGCAAAAAAAACTGGCGCACTGACTGTTGCCATTGTTACTTTGCCTTTTGAAATAGAAGGCCATAGAAGGTATGAAAATGCGATGCTCGGCCTTGAGAAACTGGAAAATACTGTTGACACTTTAATTGTTATACCTAACGACAAGCTGCTTGAATTGGCTTCTGACCTGCCATTGCACACTGCGTTTAAGGTTGCAGATGAAGTCCTGACAAATGCGGTAAAAGGAATTGCTGAATTAGTGACAAAAGTTGGTTTGGTCAATCTTGATTTTGCTGACATCAAAACAATAATGAGAGATGGCGGTGTTGCGATGATAGGAGTTGGAGAAAGCGACACTGAAAACAGGTCTGTAGAGGCTGTTGACAAGGCAATAACAAACCCATTGCTTGATGTTGACATCTCCGGAGCAAGCGGCGCCTTGATAAATGTGACTGGCGGAAGAGACATGACGCTGCACGAAGCCAGGCAGGTTGTTGAAACTGTATCGAAGAAATTGGATGAAGATGCCAAAATAATATGGGGCGCGCAGATATCAGATGATATGGAAAAGACAATAAGGGTGATGCTGATTGTCACTGGCGTTACAAGCCCGCAGATATTTGGGGCCACGAAAGGCAATACTGCAAAAAATAAGGCAAAGAAAGACATTGAAAGGGAATTTGGCATTGAGTTCTTGGACTAAAATCTTTGCTGTGCAAACGCTTAAATATTAGTTACTTTACAGTGGATGTATGAAATTTGATGTTGTAGCAACGCAGGAATATGTTGATAGGTTTCTTGAAGAAATAAGAAGAAATGCAGAAATACCAATTGAAGACATAGTTGTTAAAGTTGATATTTTTAAGAATGACAAAAAGACATATACAATTGCAGAAACCTGCGAAGGCAGAATATTTATTGATCCAAAAAAAGAATTTAATCCACTTGGTGTTTGCCTGGAGCAAACACTTCTGCATGAACTTGGCCACAGGGCGCAATATGCAGTAAATCCAAAATTCGGAAGAATAATTGATTTTGCTATAATGGGTTGCCACCTAAATGATAAAAATATTGCAAAAAAAATTTATGGCGCGGCAAAGGCATTTTTCAACAAGACTTATATGATCTCGGATGGAATGATGGAGGGGTTTGCAGAGTGCTTCTCGCTGGATATGGCTCCGGAGTTTTGCAAATTGTCAAGAGACACAATCCTGTTTTCAAATTGGCTAAGGAGAGTGAACAAGGATCTTGCACATGTGCAGAAGGTACGTGGCACTTCGTGGCATGCGAATACTTATAATCCAGTGGGCTCTGCAGTAGGTTATGCTTTTTTTTATGAGCTGTATTCACTGGCTGGATCAGAAGGAGTAATGCATTACATCAAGAATATATCCAAGGAAAGTGTTCCATCAATGAGGGAGCTATGCAATCCCGACAGTTACTGGCGGGAGAGAATAATAAAAAACAAAAATGAACCAACCATTTGTTAAAATTCGCGGATTAAAGGATTT